>DEWO01000058.1 GCA_002363695.1 Prevotella sp. UBA3208 | reverse complement strand
TGAGGTTCGTCTTTCCGGAAAGCCTTACGAATGTCGTCCACCAAATGCCGGGCCGACGGGTTTGTAATCATGAAGTCATAGGTGTCTTCCAGTCCCTCCATCGAGCCCGTATCCGGATCTTTCTCCAAGGAGTGTCTGGTATTGACTTCCTTGATGTCCTTAGAGTCCTTCAGTGCATCGAAAGCCTGTTGGATATACGCTTGTGCATTAATTGCCGTGGGCATGAGCATCAGCAAGCCCACAATCATGATGTTCTTACTCTTCATATGCAAAAAATTCTTTAGGTTCTTCAATATAGATAATGGTACCATCTTCTAACGTAATGGGGGTATAGCCCGCTGCGGTCAGCTGCACATGGAGCACCTCTTGACGGGCTTCGGCTATCTGCTGTTCCACCTGCCGACGTTCCTCCTCGGCCTTAGCCATCAGCGCATAGGCCCGGTCGTAGTCGTGGATGGTCGGCTCCGGCTTGCGGCGGCGCTTGCGGGGCACATCGCGTTTCTGCTGTAGTTTGCGCAGGGCTGTCGTGTCGGGCAGCGGCTCCTCATTGGGGGCTTCCGGACGCAGCACTGTGGTCGTGTCAGCCTGAGCCGCGAGTCTTTCCTGCTGCACCTCCGCCTGTTCTGTAGGCTGCCATAACACGGCAGCAAACACAACCACCGCCGCGACTGCTGCTGCCGCCGCACTCCAGCGCAACCAGTGGTGGCGGGTCTTAGTCTGGGGCTTCATGGCTTCTAACTCCTGGAACAGCAGGCGGTAGTCGTGCCACGCTTCGGGTACGTTGTCGCCCAGAAGGTAGTCCCTTAGGATGTCCTCTTCTTCCAACGTCGTCGTGCCGTCCATGAACTTGTCCAGCAGCGACTGGATGTATTCCTTGGTGAATTGTTTCATATCTGGTTTCTTCGTTTGATGTCTTCTAATAGTGTTCGTCGTGCTCTTGCCAGTAGTGTGCTGACGGATGTCTGTTCTATGCCCAGCAGTCGGGCTATCTCTTCGTGGCTGCGGCGTTCCACCTGTCGCATATATAATAAGGTGCGCTGGGTGGTGGGCAGCTGTTCCAGCCTTTGGGCCAGCCATTGTTCGTTCTCTTTCTGCTCCAACAGTTCGTGCGGACCGGTGTTGAGGGCTATGACCACTGCTTCGTCCAACTCCTCGGGAGGCCGTCGGCGCTGGTGGTTGCGCGTCAGGTGGCGGGCCATCAGGGCTACCAGCGATGCTGGCGACTCGTAGCGTTCCAGCTCGTCGTGCATCTGCCACAGGCGGAGCATCACGTCCTGCGCAATGTCTTCTGCCTCATCCCTGTCAGCTCCGCAGTTGCGACTCACCACGAGTGCCTTCTGTCGCCACGAGCGGGCTTGCTGTTCAAATGCACTTTTGTCCATCTTCAATTTTGCCTTTCACTTACTATAACACGCCAAAGCCCGAAAAGCAAACAGGCTTTGGCGTTTTTTAACATTTGAGCTTCGCCGTTAATCGGGGATGCGGCTTAAGACAAAGAGTACCTCGCTGGAACACCTTGCGTTAGACGGACGCTACCACATCATCATGCGCAACTGGCGCTGGGCAGACTGGCGCATCCCCTTGATTTTATCGTTATACTCCTTGTTCTCCGTAGCCTCCAGGAATCGCGTAAAGCAATCGCGGGCCTTGTCCATCTGACTCATGCCCACGTAGCATTGGCCCATCTGGTAGGTCAGCGTGTTGACGTCTTTCTCCTCGGCTAATCGCATACACGCCTCCAGTTCTTGCAGTCGGAAGTCGGGCTCGCCCTTCATGCGGAAAGCCTCGGCCAGTTCCTGATGCAGGCGGAACTGGGTCTTGCGGGCAGGCATCATCAGCTTCTCCGCCTCGCCCAGATAGCCCAGCGCCTCAGCCCCTAAACCTATCTTGTTGGCGGCAATTCCCAGCATGAAGAGGCAGAAGCCGTGGGTGTCGTTGCGCAGGGCGGTGGCGCGACTGAGATAGTCGTAGGCGTCTTGGTAGCGAGCCGTATGCACAAAGATGGAGCCCTTGGTATAGAGCACCTTGAAGCACGAGTCGCCCAGGGCTTCGAGGCGGTCCAACTCGCGCAGGGCCAAGTCGTAGTTGCCCACGATGTAGTAGGCATCAGCCAACTGGCGGTTGACCAGAATATGGGTGGAGTCCTGCTGCTTGTATCGTTCGCAGATTTCGATGGCCTTGCCGGGGTTGGTGTGCCCGGGGTCGGCATTGTTCAGGCGGTAGGTCAGGTCGGGGACGATGTGGTCGAGCGGGGAACGCTTCACCACGCGCTCGCCCCAGTAGAAGAGCGAGTCGAGCTGACCCGTCTGACAGAAACAGTCGTAGCGCAGGCGCATGTCGTCGAGCGTCAGGCTGTCGTCGCAGATTTGACAGAGCAGGCTGATGCTACGCTGATAGTAGCCCCTGTCGTAGCTGTGCTGGGCTTCCTGGCGCAGCGAGTCGGCAGGCTGTGCCAGCATGGCCAGAAGCATCAGCTGACTGGCCATCAGCGAGATAAGTCTTTTCTTCATTGTTCTTTCTCCTTGGCTAATAGTTCTTTCATGCGGTCGATGAGCAGAGCGCCCGACAGGTTCATGGCAATGATGCGCCCGGAACGGTCTACCAGGTAGTTGTGCGGGATGGTCTTAATGCCCAGCCGCTTCACGTCGGGCACCAGTTTCTGGGTCTTGTCGTTGTAGGCGTTCAGATGCTTGATTTCGTATGGTTGGGCATCCTTGAGATGACTGCGCAGGTCGAGCTCCTTCACCTTGGCCCACCATTGCTTGCTGGACTTGTCCATCGACACCAAGGCCACCGTCAGGTCGTTGGGGAACATCTGCGCCGCCAGCTTGATGTTGGGCATCTGCACCAGACAGGGCTGGCACCACGAGGCCCAGAAGTCGACGTACAGATACTGCCCACGATACTCGTTCAGGCCAAGGATGTTCATATAGTCGCCCACCTTCAGCGGCCTGACAATGCTGTCCTCCGACTCGTCAAAGAACCGCCGGCTGTACCGCTTCCACATCATGCTGTTGATGGCAAAGCTCTCTGCCGACATGTAGTTGCGCCCCAGCACGCTGTCGTTGACAAACGCCTGGATGGGCGGATAGTCGCGGAATCGGCTCAGCACCGAGTTCATCATCTGGTCCACCTCCTTTTCGGTATAGCCATGCATGGTGGGGAAGTGCCGATGACCGCCATACACCTGACTGGCGACACCCAGCACACCGTATGGACTCTGGCCCGTCATGGCATAGTACAGGGCCAGCCGTTCCTTGGCCTCGTTGAGTCGCTTGCTGACAGCACCTAACGAGTCGGCTTCCCGCTCCGTCACCCCATAGCGCTGCATCTGAATCCACACCTGACGGTTCAGCTTGGCAATGCTGTCGCGCTGCAAATTGTAGCGCACATACTCCAGCGTCGAGGGCGAGCCCTCCACCTTGTCAATATAGCGCATACGGAAACCGTCATCCTCGTCGCCCACGTGAATCCTCACCCGGTCACCGTTCTTCACCACGACAGGCACGATGCCCGGTCCGCGACGGGTGAACATCAGGTTGACGTTATACTCGTAGGGCACCGTGCCATGCATGGTTCCTACCCTGTGTACCGAGTCGATGCTCAGCGAGTCGTGCAGCTGCATCTCGCCCTCTATCTGCGAATAGAGATACACCCATTGCGGCTGACTGGCAATGGCCGAGTCTACCTCCAGCGTAATGCTGAAGCGCTCTTGCGCTGTCAAAGGCAAAAGTGCAAACAAGCAGAAAAGGAAAAAGGTTGTTCGTTTCATCGTCATGGAATGTTTATTGATTCGAAGTAGATTCGCTTCCTGAGCCAGAGCCATTGCCGCCACCACCCTTCACGTCGGTGTTCTCAATGGTACGCTCAGCCTTGCGCACACTGGCTCGCAGTTCGCCAAAGCGATAGCTGACGCTGAGCGAGAAGCGCTGCTGGACGTTGCGCGACCACGTGTCTTGCAAGAAGCTGGCATCCTGCATCGACGATTCGAAGCGCTTGTACTTCTTAAAGAAGTTGGTGGCCGACAGGCTGACATTCAATCGCTTCTTGAGGAACGACTTGTTCAGCGACAGCGAGTAGCTGGCATAGCTGCTGCCGCGCCCTTGCAGGATGACACGGGGTGTCATGGCGAAGACGTTGAGCGTCAGCCGCCAGTCGTGGGCGAAGGTCTGCTGCGCACCGCCGAAGGCAAACAGGCTCCATCCGTGGTTGTGCAGCTCGCCGCCGTCCTTCATGTCGGTATAGGTCAGTCGGCTGTTGACGTAGATGCGGGTCATGGGGCTGGCATTCCAGTTGGCATACAGGTTCAGGTTGGCCGTCTGGCTGTGGCCTATGTTCTCGTAAGTCGTGTAGAGCACCTCCTTGCCCGTGGGCTGTGCCAGTCCCTCAATGTCGGTGTCTTTCATCAGGCGCGTCACCCGCTCGATGCTGTTGTTATTGAAACCATAGCGCAGCGAGGCGTTGATGTTGAACTTGGGAGTGAATTTGCTATAGGAGAGGCTGAACGAGTGGCTTTTCTCGCTGTCCAACTGTGAGTTACCCTGCGAGATGCTGGTAGGGTTGCTGTCGTTCAGATAAGGATTCAGATACCAGATGCCCGGGCGGTAGATGCGCATGTCGTAGCCCAGGCGCAGGTTCGACATCTGCGTCAGCTTCCACCCTAAGCTGGCCGAGGGCACCACGTCGTCGAAGTTCTTACGGAAGTCCTCGCCACGGCCCAACAGGTAGTCTACATCCTGCAAGGTGTGCTCGTAGCGCAAGCCTGCGCGGCCCGACAGCTTCTTCACCTTGATGCCATAGCCCAGATAGGCGGCCAGGATGTCGTTGCGATGCTTGTAGTGCGAGGAATGGGCCTCGTCGAACACGTCCATCACATAACGGTCATCTTCTGACAGATTATGACGCATGATGTACTTGACGCCCGCCTCCAGCGTGTGCAGCTTGGCAAACGGCGTGGTATAGTCCACCTGGAAGGTATGTTCCGTGGTACGCTGGTTGCCGTCGTTGTGCTGGTTGCGCAAACGGTCAATGAAGTCATCCCAAGCCGTGTCGGCCTGCTTGTCGTTGTAGTCGGTATAGGCATCCGAGGTCTGCGGATTGGTGTCAATCTTATAGGATAGGGTCAGCAGGCGGTCCTTCACCGAGAAGGAGCGCTGGTAGTCGATGCCGCCGTCGATGCTGTACCATGAACTCTTCGTGTGGCTGGCAGTCTGATAGCGGTAGAGGGGTGACAAGGAGGTGGGATGCAGGGCTTCGGTCACCATGTCGCCATCACTGGTGTTTCCCCCACCCCACAACCCGATGTTAGCGGTCAGCAGGCGCAGGGTGTCTATCTCGTAGCTGGCCTCTAACGAACCATACTGGAAATGGCCGTGGTTCTTGGAGCTGCCCTCATAGTTGAGGTCCGACGAGGAACTGGCAATCTGGCCCACGGTCTTGCGGCTGCCTCCGGAATAGCTACGGGGATTGGAGTCGAAATTCAGGTTATAGTTGGCGCTGACGGTCAGCTTGCCGGCCTTCACCGTGCCGTATGCGCCACCGCCGCCCCCTTGGTTGCTCACGTTGCCGCTCACCGTCACGGTATAGCCCTCCATGCCCCTGCCGTGCGTCACGATGTTCAGAATGCCACCCACGCCCTCGGCATCATACTTCGGACCGGGGTTGGTGATGACCTCTATCCGCTTGATGCTGTTGGCGGGCATCGACTTCAGCACCTCCTTGGGGTTGTTGGTCATCATGTTGTTGGGCTTGCCGTTGACAAACACCTTAAACGTTGACGAGCCATTGACCTGGATGTTATCCTCGCCGTCGACCGTCACCATCGGCACCTTGCGCAACATCTCCATCACGGAGTTCGACTTGGAGTCGGGGTCGTTCTCTATGTCATAGGTGATTTTGTCGATGTCGGCCTTCACCAGCGACTTCTGTTTCACCACTTCCACGCCCTGCAGTTCCATCGACTTATAGATGCTGTCTGCACGGAGCGAGTCGGCCTTGGTCTGCGCGCCCGCAGGGAGCAGCGCAAAGCCGTATGTCATTAAGAGCAATACCGTTTTCTTCATACGATGTGCAAAGGTAATACTTTTTTGGGAATCATGATATATTATAGACTAAATTCTGCACTGAGGTCAGCTGGTTGAGCCCGTAGCGCTGCGACGTGTTGAAGCGCAGGCGGTCGGCATCGATGGGGGCCGATATCTTCTATTATTTCTTTTTCTTTTCGTAGTATTTCACCATCTTCTGAGCCTGAAGCATCATGTCAACGAGTTTCTGGGTGGGCTTGTTTTCCTGACGGGCAAGATTCAGGAACTGGCGGTAATACTGGTATGCCTGCTCGTCGTCCTTAATGAGGTAGGACAGCGCATTGGCTATATTATAATAGGTAGAGACAGAGTTAGGGTTATACGTCAGGTGCTGTTTCCAAGCACTGACAGCTTCAGGGAAGCGATTGGTAAGATAGCATCCCTCGCCCTGCGACAGCGTGATGGCCCGCATAGCAACGGTGTCGGGTTTCATCAGTTCTAAAGCCACACTGAGATACTCAAGCCCTTCATCGAAGCGCTTGGTATCAATACTGACTACGCCAAGGCGCCAAGCGCAGTTTGCATGTTGCATACCACTCTGCAAGAATGCCGGCTTCAGACATTCATAGGCCCGTTCCAGCGAATCTATCTTGCTATAGCACATTCCAGCGGAATAGAGGGTGCTAAAGGCGGAGTCGCCCTGCTGTAGCAAGCGGTCATACATTTTAGCTGCCGCTGTATAGTCGCCGTTCAGCAGCCAGGCTTCGGCCTCGGCGCGGTTGACGAGGATATTGGCAGAGTCCCTTAACGTGTACTTCAATGCACAGACGATGCCCTTCTGCGGCTGATTGCTTCTGGCGTATGCCAGCGTGAGACCGGCCACCACCTCACCGTCCATCGGGTAGTACTCCAGAAGTCGGGCAGCCCAGTACATGTAAGAGTCCATGTCAGCCTGCTGCCTGTAGCTGTAGGCCAACTGCCGGAAGGCATCGTGCGTGAGACTGTCCTCCGGCATGTTCTTCAGCAGTTCAGCAGTCTGTCGATAGTTGGCACGTTTGTACTGGCAGTCGGCTAACTTCAGACGTATCTGACGGGGAATGCGGTCCTCTGGCACATAAGGCTTCGACATACTGAAATCCGCATCCATCGAGAAGCGGGTGACGCCTTGAGCCTGTGCCAGGTCGTATGCCTGCTGATAATACTTCAATGCCTCGTAGGTGTTGTACTGCTGCATCATACTGTCACCCTGCTGCACAAGCAGGGCCAGCGAGTCAAGAGCCTCGCCCCTGGCGGCGGAAACCGCTAAGAGGGCGAGGATGAACATGAATGATAATCTGTTCATATTTAAACGAGAGAGTGTGTTTATTCTTTCTTCTGCTTCATCTTGATGATGATGCGGTCCTTCGGCTGGCCGTCCTTGGCCTTCTCGACATTTATACTCTCAATGTCGGAAGGATTGAGACTGTTCATCACAATGGCATCCACCACCTTGCCGTCAATCACCACCTCAACAGGTTTGGACTTGCCCTTATGCTCCGGGCCAATCATTACATGCGATACGGCAGGCTTTTCGCTGCCTTGCAGTTGGAAGGTAACAGGTATAGTGTACTTCACGCGGACAGCCTCGCCGTTCTGCCTGCCGGGAATCCAATTGGGCATCGAGTTGATTACCTGCAGGGCCTCGGCATCCAACTCCGGCGATACAGACTTGACGATGCGGCCCTCCGTGATGCTTCCGTCCTTCTCTACGACGAAGTTGGCAATCACACGACCCTGTATACCAGCCTTATGAGCGGCCTCTGGATAACGGATGTTCTCACTTAGGAACGTCATCAGCTCTTTCATTCCACCAGGGAACTGGGGCATCTGCTCCACTACGTCGAAGGGCTTGCCCGAATCGCCGCTACCATCTTTCTGCAGGGTGAAGACGTACTTCTGCTGTGGGTTATTGGCAACGATAGACTCGCTGGCATAGCCTACGTATGCGGCTACGACGGTGCTGCCTTGTCTCACATCCACCGAGAACTCTCCATTCATGTCGGTGACGGTACCTTTGGCTGAGCTGGGCAGCGTAATGACGGCACCCACTATCGGCTCGCCATCCTGGTCTCTCACCACACCACGCATCTTGAAGGTCTTGGCTTCCTGCTGTGCAGCAGGTACTTCCTGCTCTATCACTACAATTTCATTCGCGCCGTTGGCACTGATCCTGGCATTCTGCTTGCCTTTCTTGATGATTTGTTTTTTTTGCGGCTCGTCATACACCACGTCAGTAACGGTACGGGCATTCAGAGCGAGGGCGGTGCCGATGATAGGCAGCAGGGCCAGCAGCTTTACGAGATGGCTGCGTTTGGTTTCTTTATGTAACATCATGTGTATACGGTTTTTGAGGGTACTGTGACTGATACCGTTAGCAATGGAGTACCCGCCAATGCTCGCGGCTTTCGTGATTAACAGGTATTGATATTGACGCGCATTGAACCCCTGAGAGAGTACTGCACCGTCGGCCTCGTATTCGTGGATGGCGCGCAAGTCCTGGCGCAGCATCCACATGGCGGGGTTGAACCACTGGAGGGCGGTGAGGGTATCGACGAGCAACACGTCCCACGAATGACGCAGGCGGATGTGTCCCCGTTCATGAGCCAGCACAGCTTCGTTGTGCTCGGCATAGTCTTGACGACTGAGTACGATATAGTGCATCCAACTGAAAGGTGACACCTGATGGTCGGTGACGCAGATGACTACGCCATCCTCCTGCCGATGCTTCTCGCTGTGACGGATGAGCAGCATCAGCTTGGCAAGCGAAGTGACCGTATAGCCCAGCGTCGCCACTATACCTATTATAAACAGGACAGGAAGGGCTATCTGCCACAAAGGGGTATCGGACTCGTCAGCCACGACAGCCCGCACTTCGCCAACCTCTACTGCCGGCATAGCAGCGACGACTACTGTCTCATGCATCGTGAAGACACACAGCGGCAGCACAAAAGACATGACTGCCGTCAGGAGCAACACCACGCGGTTGACACGGTGGAACGTCTCCTTAGAGAGTACCAGCCGGTAGAACAGGTAGAACACGGCTATCAGCACAGCCACCTTGGCATCGTATATCAGAAAGTCAAGCATTCTCTATCTCCTTAATGAGTTCTTTCAATTCTGCTATGGAAATCTTCTCTTCCTTGACAAAAGAGGATACGACCTTCTTGTAGGAGTCGTCGAAATAGTTCTTGATGACACCAGCTATGGACGAACGGCCATACTCTGCCTCGGAGATGAGAGGGTAATACTGGAAGGTATTGCCATAACGCTTGTGGTCTAGGAAGCCATGCTTCTCAAGAATACGTACCAAGGTGGATAACGTATTGAAGTGCGGACGGGGCTCGTCGTAGTGTTCCAAGAGTTCGCGAACAAACATCGGCCCGTACTGCCAGTACAGGTCCATGATTTCCTTCTCTTTATTAGTCAGCTTTTTCATTGTCGTTTACTTTAAGTTTTAGTCATTCAATTG
>DEWO01000006.1:839-9592 GCA_002363695.1 Prevotella sp. UBA3208 | reverse complement strand
TGCACCAGTGCGAACTGCCCTCACCAGCCTCGTTCTCGCCGCCATAGCACGAGTTGCGACGTCCCCAGTTGAAGTTGACGTTATTCTGATATTCCAGGAATACGTTCTTGTCGACCTTGGGATTGGTAGCTCCGTTGATACGAGCCGAGCGGCTGTCGTTGCTGACCAGCAGGTTGTGGTGGAATGTTGCAGGAGAACCGCCCCACTGACAGCCATAGCCACGGACGCCCTTGTGGTGGCCTGCATTATATAAGCCTTCGTGTATGATGCACCACTGGACGGTGGTGAAGTGGTTGTCGTAGATGGTGGTATTCTCCTCGCCACTCCATCCAAAGCAGCAGTGGTCGATAATGATGTTCTGTGCGTTCTCAATGCCAATGGCTCCACCCTCAATGAAGTTCTCCTTCTTCGACTTGGCGGGGTCGCCCTTGGTGCCCAGGCGCGAACGGATGTTACGGATAATAACATTCTCCGAACCCCCTAAGTTCAGCTTGCCACCACGCAACAGGATGCCCTCGCCTGGAGCTGTCTGACCAGCAATGGTAACATTCTTCAGTTTGGCGCGGATGGAGCGTTCGTTCTTGCGCTGAGGGTTGGGACCTATATCAATGATGCCACTGACGCGAAACACGATGGTGGCATTCTCCTTGCCAGCCTCCGTCAATGCCCAACGCAGCGAGCCCTCGCCAGCATCATTCAGATTAGTCACCTCTACCACCTTGCCCCCACGTCCGCCAGAGGCATACTTGCCAAAGCCCTCGGCCGAGGGAAAGGCCAGCGTCTTCTGCTGTTGGGCGAAACTGGTGGCAGCCACGAAGGCTACCACCACAATTATCATCAGTCTTTTCATCATCTCGCCTAATTTACATCTCCCCCTCTCACTTCTCACCTCTTACTTCTTACCTCTCACTTCGCCACCACTTTCACAGTGCGCGTGGTACCATCCGACAGCGTCTCGCGAATGATGTTCAACCCGTGCTGCAAGCGCTGCACCTGACGTCCGTCAGCAGTGAAGTACTGACGAGCGACGACACCAATGCCAGCCTTGGTCTGGCTGATGCCTGTAGGATTGGCTGACGAAGCCAGTTCGCCCGTTACGCCATAAGCACTGACACACTGAACTGTCACATTGCTGCCTGTGGTACTGGTGCTGGTGGTGACAGTTGCCACACCATCGGCAATGACCAGATAGCACTGAGCGAAACCAGTAGGATCACTCCACGACACATTGTTCCCGTTGACTGAGATTTCAGGAGCCGGCAGAATGAATCCTCGCCAGTCGGCATCCCAGTTGTCAGAGCCACGCAGCACGTAGTCGAGTTTGTAGCTGTCAGCCTCGACCTTGCCCAAAACAGCCTTGCTGCTTCTGGTATTGCCTTCAGCAGTGAACGAAGTCTTGCGCTGACTCAGGTCCACAGCATTGCCGTTGGCATCCGTTGTGTTGTACTCAGCCATCTGTGTGGGCAGTCCTCCCATGTTGTTCCAGCCCTCAGCAGTGATGCTGACCCCATTGGTCAGGCGAGTATTGAGGTACGACACCTTAGGCGTATTGCCCCACGGGCGTCCCAAGGCTGTGGTGCTGCCACTCTGTTCTGCAGTAATCACACAGTCAGAGAACACATAGCCATACTTGGCATTGATGTGGTCAGGAGCCACAATGACATTGGTATTTCTCAACACATGCAGCGTATCGCAGTCGAAGAATACCTCGCCACGATTATAGACGAAGTCCGTGGTACCCGTTATCTTACAGTTGCGCACCAGGTGGCGCTGTCCGTCGTTACCAGTGCGATAGGTATCCTGCCAACCCTCTAAGTTGCAGTTAGTCAGAATTATGCGGTCTGCCTTCGTATAGAGTGCCAGAGCCTGACCTTCGTCAATGCGAGTATTGCGGATGGTCAGATTGTCCAACGACACGTCGCTGGCAGTCACGTTGACGCTGGCATTGGTGTCCACACTGCCACCGCCCTCCGTGTGTAGTTTGTTCCACGTAATGATGGTGTTCTGCTTGTTCTGTCCTACGAGATGGGTGTTGGCGCGATTGATTTGCACATGTCCCTCGTAAGTTCCTTTCTTGATAAATATATAATAAGGTGTACCATCAGCCGGAGCAGCGTCGATAGCGGCCTGAATGGTGGTATAGGTCTCACCCTCGCCAACCACAGCGTTGAAGGCAGTGAAGGCAGCAGTCTCAGGCTGGTGCCGAGTGTACGCCTTGGCGTCAATCTGTCCGTCGGCCACGCCATTGAGGAAGATTTCCAGATTCGAGTATCCATTCGCTGTCAGCTTCTGTCCGTCGCTGGCGTCGTTAGGATTCAAGCCAACCTCAGTCTCGTAGGCGTCAGGCAGTCCGTCGCCGTCCGTATCCACCACCTGGGCGTCGTAGCTGTCGCCCTGCAGACGGGGATAGCAGGTGACGTCAATCTCAGTATTGTTCTCTTCCTTCAGAGCTGCAAAACGGTCATGGTCACTTAGTGTAATATCGTAAGGTGTATCAATGATACCCAATTGACCATAGTCGCCCTTAAACTTCGGATCTACCAAACCGGCAGCTTCCTGTAGGATACGGGCATCCACCTCGTCGTAACGGGGCAGCGAGGCTCCAGCCTGCTTGACAACCTTTGCGTAAGCCTCGTCGGCACTCTCGTAAGCCATCGTGAGTTCATAGCCTGCTGGCAGTTGCTTCAACAGTTTCTTGTCATACAACTCCTGAGTTGGATTGAGTGACCAGAAGTGTATGCCACGACCTTTCTCGGTTAAGAATCCCCAATAGTTATCGGCATTGACCTTCTCCAGGACATCGTCCTTCCAGAAGTCGGCAGTGCCTGCCCACTTGCTGCCAGTCTCGAACTTATTACCAGTGAGATACCACTCGCCGACTTCATTGACGGAGCCACCCGTAGGACGCACGAAGTGACGGCCATTGCTGGTGCCAGCCTTAGTGGCAGGGCCTGGCTTATAGTAGTTGTTAATCATGTAGGTGCGATTGTAGTCTGTCGCACCGCCTGCCGAGCACTCACCGCCATAGACTGAGTTGTGGTTTCCCCAGTTGAAGATGACGTTGTTAATGAACTCGCTGTCTACACGGCGGTCGTTAACACTGGAACGGACACCGTTGAAACGTGGCGAACGGGTGACATTGTTGGCAAACAGACAGTGGTGCATGGTTCCGTGTTCGCCACCCCACTGGGCACCATAGGAACGAGCACCCTTTGAGTTGCCTGAGTTATAGAGCGCTTCCGAGAAGATACACCACTGAACCGTTGTATAGTTGCAGTCGTACATGGTAATATTCTCCTCCATTGACCATGAGAAGGTGCAATGGTCGAGCACGATGTTCTCAACGTTCTCCACATCCAGCATGGACATACTATTGCCATTGTTGGCAGCACTGTTGCTGGGAATATCGCCGGCACGGAAACGAATATGGCGCACAATGCTGTTGGACGACAGCTTCATCTGGTAGCCTGCCAGACAGATGCCACCACCAGGAGCCGTCTGACCTGCGATGGTTACATTGGGTTTCACACCTGAAAGTTTAGAAGTCAGGTAGATGGTTCCGCTCACCTTGAACAGGACAGTACGGGGCGTATCGTCGCCCGTCTTCAGTGCCCAGCGAAGAGTACCCTCCACCAGGTTGTTGTCAGCGCAGTCGTCCAGACGAGTGACGTAGTAGACCTTCGAGCCTCGTCCGTCGACAGCACGTCCGCCCGTGGTAAAGCGTCCGTAGCCCTCACAGCCGGGGAAGGCAATGAGGTCGGCTTTGTAGTTCTCCAGTTGCTGGAAGACGGCGTAAACAGCACAATCTTCGTTTATAGTGAACGAATAAGCAGCACTTGTAGAGAGCACTGAGCCACTGCCATCCTCCCAACGCACGAACTGATGGCCCGTATTGGGGGTGGCAGTCAAGGACACTGAGGTTCCATGATTGAACTTATAGCCACCTTCGACCGCAGTACCCTCTGGTGATACGGAGACGGTGCCCATTCCCTCACAGCCAGCCTTGACAAAGCCGAGCACCGTATGGGCAGCTTCAGCCTTGAACTTGGCAGTAATGGTAACGTCGTTGTTCAGCGTGAATTTATGGGGGTTCTCTGTTGATAGCAGCGTTTCGCCATCATACCATCCTTCGAACGAGTAGCCGGCATTTGCAGTCGCAGAGATATTACTGGTCTGAGTACCCTTCAAGACTCTGGCGCTGGTCGGACTAACTGTTCCTGCCCCATCCGGAGCTACTACAAATGTTGCTGTCACATACGTAAAAGCCTGCAATCCAGGCCACGTAGTCAAAGCAATCGCCGTCGTGCACGCCAGCAGCACTGCCATCAAAATCGTAAACTGTCTTTTCATTTCGAGTTTGTTTTTAGTTCCTTTTATCTGTATAGACGAACCAACATCAGGTTTGTCACATTATATATTAGAAAATAATACGCGAAACATTTTGCCGTCTCGAAAGAAAAATGTATCTTTGCAACTGGAAAAGTTATGTTCCCAAGTTGGGTACACAAGTTCCCAAGTTGGGTACACATGTTCCTAAGTTGGGTACACATGTTTCCAAGTTGGGTACAGAACTTTCCCAGTGAGAAAAAAACAATTATACAGAGAACAAAGAAAAAAAACATCGAAGACTATGCCAAACTATGTATTACAAGAGATGAGCGAGGAGATGGGCAACGGCAAGAAGAAGGTCTATCCACGTATGCAGACCTACTCGCTGCACGACTTCAACACCGTCATACGCCACATGCGCGAGTACAGCGGAAGCTTCAGCGAGGGGGCCATCCGTGGCGTGATGGACGCACTGGTGACAACCATGAAAAGCTGGATGCCGCTGGGGCACAACATCAAGATTGACGGGCTGGGCGTATTCTCGCTGACACTGGGCTTCGACACGACGACACCCAGCGAGGCCACTGAAGCCAAGAAGCAGAAGAAAGGCGACACCGACGACGAGCCGCGAACCAAGTACAGACACGTCTGCATCAAAGGCATCAACTTCAAGCCCGACCCAAAGCTGCTGGAGCTGATGAACCAGGAAGCCACCTTCGAGCGTGCCGAGACAGACGTCGTAGTGCCTCGCAAGCCCAACGACAGCCTCGAAGAGCGCATCCGTAAAGCCCTCGCCGTCATAGACCGCCAAGGCTACATGACCCTCAGCGACTACGCCATAGCCACCAGCCAGAGCCGGACGACAGCCTCGAAGGACCTGCGCCACATGACCAGCGACCCCACGTCAGGCATCACCACACGAGGCTCCCACTCGCACAAAGTGTGGATTCGTCGTGCAAATGACGACAAAACGTCAGAATAAGCGTCTATTTTACAACTAAGTGGCAAAAAATTTGGAGAATTCGAAGAAAACTCCTAAATTTGCACACAGAAACTCTATTACTAATTCAAATTTATAACGTTATGAAGAAAATTTTTACTCTTATTAGCATGGCCCTCGTTGCCATGAGTGTTAATGCGCAAGAGACATGGAAGGCCTCTGATCTTGTTTTCGAAAATCAGGAGGTCGGTGGATCACAAAAACCTGTTTTGACCACTGCTGTTGAATCAGACAATACTGGTGCTGTATATTTGATTCCGCAAGATGTAAAACAATTCCCAGAAGGCACATACCCAGACAACATGAGCAACGTGACTACATGGCTTGATGCAAACAATGGAGCCCAATATGCTTCTACATTAAAGGAATACACCTTTACGGTTAATACAGGCGATATTACTCTCAAAGCCGTATCCACACCTAACAGTGATGCTGCAAAGAATGAGGCTTGGCAACTTAGTACTGCAACGAATGAGGCTTTGGATACAGATGATTGCATTATCAAATTTTCAAATTATGTGAAGCCAAAGAACGGCGACCCTAGTTTGGGTTCTTATGATTTTTACGACACTAATAGTGATGGCAATGCTACTCATCGTGTGGCTAATGTGTTTTGGACTCCAGGCTGTGGCAAATTGCCAGTAAAGGGTTGCTACTATGAATTCACTTCTCAGAAATCTGGTACTTTGTTAGTGGCTGCCTGTATGTGGAAGAATCTCCCTCAGCGTCCCCTCTATATTATTGACGAGTCTACTGCTGATGCTGGATACACAGTACTTGCTCCTGACAAAATTAAAGTAGAAGGTGTACTACAAAACAACGGCTGGGATGGCTGGCATGGTAAAGTATGGCATACTTTCAAGTTGAATGAGAACTTTTATGTCACTGAGGACAATGGAGAGGGAACTTTTGAACTTGCTCCTAACAGCCGAACATTCTTTGGCTACATAACTTTTGATATTGAGGCAAACAAGACTTATATGGTTATGAATCCTAATAACCAGATGGGACTTTATGGATATTACTTCCAGGCTAGTGGCACGGATGGCATTGCCAACGTGAAGGCAGAACTTGACGCTGACGCTCCTGTCTACAACCTCGCTGGTCAGAAGGTTGACAAGAGTTTCAAGGGTGTAGTGATTCAGAACGGCAAGAAGATGATTCAGAAGTAAGACGACACTTTTAAGCAAACAATAACCATCGAGGCTGCCCACAACGGACTGCCTCGATTTTCGTTTTGCGCCCCAGAGGGACATCAGCACTTTTTCCGCCCAAAATTTGGGCGTTTCACAAAAAGTGCGTAAATTTGCAGCATAGAAAAGCATAAACAATGGAAGGAACTGAGAAAAGTAATAAATGATTGCTAACCAGAATTAGAAAGGAAATGTACGGACTTAGCGACAGATCATATCAAGAATTGCTGAATATACTATCTTCTATTCCAGAAATAGAAGAGACTATTATCTATGGTTCCAGGGCACGAGGCGACTATTGGAAGGCTTCGGATATTGACCTGTCACTAAAGGGAGACAAACTGACACGACAAAGCCTTACCAAACTTAACCAGAAACTCTACGAATCGCATATACCTTATTTCTTTGATACGCATATCTATTCTGACATCAAAAACCCCCTCTTCAAACAGAACATAGACAGAGAAGGAAGAATACTATATCGGAAAGAAAAACAGAATTAATATTCATTTTGCAACCATTTTGGTGGAAAAACGAAAAATAATGGTCTGAAAAGTTGCACGTTTCAGATATTCTTACTATATTTGCCACATGGAAGCGAAATAGCTCCGGTTTAACTAACAATCAATACTAACTAACAAAAAGATTTGGGAGGGCACAACTATGAAGACTCAGAAGATGTACAACGAAGAAGAGTACGAGTTAGACAACCAGTACAACGAGGAAGACCGCTTCATGCACTACAATTCCAACATCTGGTACAACTAAACTCCGGAAAAATTTGGTTATTCGCACTTTTTGCTGTAACTTTGTACCCTATGAATGAAAACATGAGCAGGGACAAGTGGTGCGAAAATGTAATCCTTGTCGACGCAGACTACGTCGACAAGGTTGCGTTTGACCTCATAGTCAACTTTGAGCGTATGCTGGGACGCAGGATTCCACAGGGCGACATGGCCCGCTGGCTGGAGTGTGTGGCAATGGACGGAGGGCTGAGACCCATGAGCCAACATGAGGGGCAAGACACGCCTCCGACCGCTATACAGGTCGTGCTGCTGCACCAGCAAGCCGAGATGCAGAACTTCCAGCCAGGAACCTTCGCCGACTTGGACGGCAAGGCCTTCACAGGGCCGCTGGGCGAGTTCATGGTCAGCTGCGTCAAGGTGGAAGAGATGGTGACGATGGACGACCTGTTCATCGACTCCATGCAGGTCATCAGCAATGCCGCTGAGGTGCGTCGCCTCATCGTGGTGCCCAACGCTGAGCATATATATAATAAGGTTCGCGAGGGACTGCGCCACGCTGACGACGAGAAGCGCATCACCGTACTGGCCATGCAGCCCATGGAGGGAGGATGCTTCCGACAGGAAATACTGGGCTACTCGCTGATGGCCGCCCTGGGCATCAGGGGCGAGGAACTCAATCGCCAATAAATAGTAAATAGTTAAATCGAAAATAGAAAAAAAGATGTCAAGAGTACTAATGATTGGCGCCGGAGGCGTCGCAACGGTAGCAGCGTTCAAGATAGCACAAAACGCTGACGTGTTTACAGAGTTCATGATAGCAAGCCGCCGCAAGCAGAAGTGCGACGCCATCGTAGAGGCCATCCACCAGAAGGGCTACAAACTGCCCATACAGACAGCACAGGTAGACGCTGACGACGTGGAGCAACTGAAGGCGCTCTTCAACAGCTACAAGCCAGAGCTGGTCATCAATCTGGCACTGCCCTATCAGGACCTGACCATCATGGAGGCTTGTCTGGCCTGTGGCTGCTCCTACTTGGACACTGCCAACTACGAGCCCAAGGACGAGGCTCACTTCGAGTATTCGTGGCAGTGGGCCTATCGCGAGAAGTTCGAGAAGGCAGGTCTGACCGCCATCCTCGGATGTGGCTTCGACCCAGGCGTCACCAGCATCTACACGGCATACGCTGCCAAGCACCACTTCAAGGAGATGCAGTATCTGGACATCGTCGACTGCAATGCCGGTGACCACCATAAGGCCTTCGCCACCAACTTCAACCCAGAGATCAACATCCGCGAGATTACCCAGAAGGGACTCTACTGGGAGAACGGCCAGTGGGTGGAGACAGAGCCGCTGGAGATTCACAAGGACCTGACCTATCCCAACATCGGCCCACGCGACAGCTATCTGCTGCACCACGAGGAGATTGAGTCGCTGGTCATCAACTATCCCACCATCAAGCGCGCACGCTTCTGGATGACCTTCGG
>DEWO01000006.1:0-788 GCA_002363695.1 Prevotella sp. UBA3208 | reverse complement strand
TCTGGATGACCTTCGGACAGCAGTACCTGAAGCACCTGGAGGTAATTCAGAACATCGGCATGAGCCGCATTGACGAGGTGGAGTACGAGGCTCCGCTGGCTGACGGCTCTGGCAAGACTGTCAAGGTAAAAATCGTCCCCCTGCAGTTCCTGAAGGCCGTGCTGCCAAACCCACAGGACCTGGGCGAGAACTACGAGGGCGAGACCTCTATCGGCTGTCGCATACGCGGCATTGGCAAGGACGGCAAGGAGCACACTTACTACGTTTACAACAACTGCTCGCATCGCGCTGCCTACGAGGAGACTGGTATGCAGGGCGTGTCGTACACCACTGGCGTACCAGCCATGATTGGAGCCATGATGTTCTGCAAGGGACTCTGGAAGAATCCCGGTGTCCACAATGTCGAGGAGTTCGACCCAGACCCCTTCATGGAGCAGCTCAACAAGCAGGGACTGCCCTGGCACGAAATCCACGACGGCGACCTGGAACTGTAAAAAAGCAATCCTCGAGACATCGAGTTATCAAAACATCAAAACATCGAAATATCGAAATAAAAAAAGCAACTATGGCAAAGAAAGCAACCGAAGGCGAGGTTTTAGACCCGCAACAGGAGAAAATGAAAGCCCTGCAGGCGGCACTGTCGAAGATTGAAAAGGACTTCGGCAAGGGTAGCATCATGAAGCTGGGCGAGGAGAAGATTGAAAACGTTGATGTGATTCCCACTGGCTCTATCGGCCTGAACGCCGCCCTGGGTGTAGGAGGATACCCCCGTGGACGAATCATCGAGA
>DEWO01000135.1 GCA_002363695.1 Prevotella sp. UBA3208 | reverse complement strand
CTCTCTTTGAGAGTGTGGCGTTGCAATGGCGGTTTGTGCAACACTCTTGACGGTGATGGCGGTGGCAGCGGCTACTATCAGTGCGCTGCGCAGGATGTTTCTTACTTGCTTTTTCATTGTCGTACTGTTTTTAATTGATTTACCTTATCTATTTTATTTCATTCCCAACCTTTGGCTGTGTAGGGGTCGCCTGAAGTCTCGCCGGCATAGCCCCAGTTCTGCTTCAGATTGGGATTGAGCACAATCTGATCCTCAGGGACAGGCAGATAGTAGTTGCGGGGGGAGATATTCTTGTATTTCAGGTCGTCAGCATCAACCTTCTCCTTGATAGTCTTCACCAGGATGTGCCAGCGCTTCAGGTCGAACCAGCGTGAACCCTCGGTGATGAACTCCTTGAACCGTTCGGCCTGCACAGCAGCACGGAACTGCTCTTTGCTCAGTCCCGACAGGTTGAGCGTAGTACCGTCGGTCGGCTGCTTCTGCGTGTTCTCATACGGGCTCCAGTAGGCACGACGTCGCACCTGGTTGATGGCGTCATAGGCAGCGGCAGTTGGACCGTTAAGTTCGTTTTCAGCCTCAGCCTTGACGAGCAGCACGTCCGCATAGCGCAACACGCTGGAACTGGTGTTCTGTCCTGAGATGTAGGGGGCACTCTCGTTGGCCATGTAGAGTGTGTCAATATACTTGCGGAAGCGCAGGCGCTCGAAGTCGAAATACTTGCCGTCAGCCGGATTGAAGAGACGCAGGGTGACTGAGGCATCGCGACGCTGGTCGTTGGGGTCGAAATCGTTGTATATGTCATTGTTCAGGGCGGCAATTACTGGCAGGCTGGCATTGGTAAAGCCTGTTGAGAAGACACAGTGGCCGGTGATGTTACGATTGACGCTGAACTTATGCTCAACGGTGAAGATGAGTTCGGCACCCTCCTTTTTGTCCAGCGACCAGTTGTCAATGAACTTGTTGATGAGTTGGTATTTGCCTGCACTGATGACACGGTCTGCAGCAGCAACGGCCTTCTGGAGCAGTTCGCTCTGGTGTTCCTTCGCATAATCGGTATCCGCCTGTGCCCACGTCAGATAGACTTTGGCCAACAGGGCCGAAGCGGCACCAGCGGAAGCCTGACTGGTGAGCGGTGCAAAGTCGGGAGTAATCTGCTCGGCATCTGTCAGGTCCATAACAATCTGCTCGTAGACCAAGTCCTGCGAAGTACGGGGTTCGCCTTCACCCTCGCCGTCGTGCAGCACCAGAGGCACATCGCCAAAATAGCGCACAAGGTCGAAGTAGTAGAGTGCACGCAGGAACTTGGCGGCATTCGTGTAGTTACTCCGTGTGGTCTCGTCCAAGGGCACACCTGCCACTTTGTCTATCAGGATGTTGGCACGGTTGATGGCCAGATAGCGGTAGTTCCATGCTGTCTTGACGAAGCCGTTGGTCGGTGTGATGGCAAAGTTGCCAATCTCTGTGATGTCAGCACTGTTGGCGGTTCCGCGACGGGCGTACTCACTCTGCAGGTCGTTGAAATAGATGACCTCATTGTTCCAGGGGGCATTCATGCCTCCGGTGGTCAGTTGCTGATAGATGCCATTGAGGGCAACCTTTATGTCTGACTCGTTCTGATAGAAGTTTTCTTTGTCTATCGAACTGATAGAAGTCTGGTCAAGGTCAGCGCAGCTGCTGAGCAGCAAACCTGCACCTAAGATGTATGTTGTAATGTTCGTTTTCATAATCATTCGTTATGTCGTTATACCATTATGTCGTTATTACGTGATATCACTTTAATCTACAGCGTCACACTGAGTCCGAAGAGCACGCTCTTGGCCGTAGGATAGGTTGCCATATCGATGCCCTGATAGATGGCACTTTGCTCGTTGGCACCATTGCGACCGCCCTCAGGATCGTAGCCAGAGTAGCCCGTGATGGTCAGGAAATTCTGCAGTGCCACATACAGGCGCAGACGAGCGTCCTTGGTGATTTGTGGAACAGGCAGGGTGTAGCCCAGCTGGATGTTCTTGAGGCGCAGATAACTGGCATTCTCCACATAGCGGCTGTCGGAAACGACTGTCAGGTCGTCGCTGGCTTTCTGAACCGTGTTCGACGGGTTGGCGGGTGTCCAGCGGTTGGCGACATCAGCCAGACAGTTGTAGTATGTTGAACCTTTGGTTAGGCGGGTAGCCAGTCCGTTGTATAGTTTATTGCCGTACGAGCCTGCCAGGCTGACGAACAAGTCCCACTGCTTGTAGCGTAGCGACGTATTCAAGCCATAGGTGAACTTGGGCTGCGAATTGCCTAACACCGTCTGGTCCTCGGTGTTCACCACACCGTCGCCGTTGACATCTTCAAAATAGGGATTTCCAGGCTCCAGTTTGTTAATGGTCTGGGGAGTCAGCTGGGCTGCCTGCTCCTCGCTCTGAACGATGCCAGCGAATTTGTATCCGTAGAAGGTACCCAAGGGCTCGCCCACCTTGACGATGAGCGGCGAGATATAGCCGATAGTGGCACCGCCGATGCTTGGAATGATGGACGTGGCACCGCCCAGACTGGTTATCTCGTTCTTATTGTGAGCTATATTGCCATTGACGTTCCACGACCAGTCTTTGCTGTCCAAAAGCACACCACTGATTTCCAGTTCCACGCCTTTATTGGTGACTGAGCCTACATTGCGCAGCGCCGTAGAATAGCCTGTGACACCCTCGACAGGAACCTGCAGCAACAGGTCGCTGGTCTTCTTGTAATAGGTGTCGAAGGTCACCGTCAGGCGGTTATGCAGGAAACCGGCACTGATACCTATATTATAAGAAGCGGTCTTCTCCCACTTCAGGTCAGGATTGGCCATGTTGGTGATATCGTATGCCACTGTTTCTTCACCATTGTAGATAAACGGAGTGGTGTTAGGCGACACATTGGCACCAAACTGGTAGTCGCCGATTTCCTGGTTACCCACCACACCTACCGAGGCACGCAGCTGGACGAAGTCAACATCCTTGCCCAGATGCAGCCAGCGTTCACGGTCAATGTTCCACGACAGACCCAGTGAGGGAAACCAGCCCCATTTATGATTCTGGGCAAAACGGCTCGAACCATCGGCACGCAGGGTCAGCGAGGCATTATAACGCGAGTCGAATGAGTAGTTGACACGACCCAATACCGACTGGAGCGTAGAGATATAGGCTGCACTCGTCGAGCGATACAGATCGCTGCCGGCAGACAGGTTGTTGTAGCCTGTGACATCATTGGCAAAGTTGCGAACGGTAGTGGCAAAACCCTCCCTGTCTGTACGCTGCGCTGTGTAACCACCCAGCACGTTGACATGATGGCGCTTGAACGTGTTGTCGTAGGTGGCAGTAAACTCGGCCTGCCACACGTTGGTCTTATTGCCGCCCACAGAGGCCACACCATTGTACTCCAATCCCGTTGTGGTGTACGATGGCGAATAGTTGTTCTCCTTGGTGTTCGACAGGTCTACACCCACATTAGCCTTCAACTTCAGGTGGTCCAAGACCTCCCACTCGGCAAAGGCATTGGCAATGACACGCGAATTGGTCGTATTCGTCTGAATGTTATTCAAGTCGCTGATAGGGTTGCCCACTACGACCTCACCGTCACGTACAAACACATCCTGACTGATGGGGGTCTTCGAGTAATTATAGGACCCGTCGCTATTGTAGATAGACTGTGTGGGAGGTGTGATGAGGGCCGACATCCAGCTGTTGGCAGCCCACTTGGCAGTCTGGCCGGTGTTGCCGTGATCGACATTGCGCAGTCCTGCCAGACTGTTGTAGGCACCTGAGGCGTTAAGCCCCACCAGCAGGTTATTCAGGATGCGGCGCTCGTAGTTGATGCGACCGGTATAGCGTTTCAGGTCTGTACCTATGATAATACCCTGCTGACCCTTGTAGCCGCCGCTGATGGCATAGCGCGAAATCTCGTCGCCACCCGTGAAACTGATTTGATGCTCGTTGGTGAAGGCCGTCCGCAGTGCAGCATCCTGCCAGTCGTAATTGGCGGTAGGAGCAGGCAGTGGGTTGGCAGGGTTCAGTTCGTTATACAACGCTGTAAACTGCTGCGCATTCAGGAAGTCCAGTTTCTTGGCTGCGGAACTCCACGAGAAGGTGCCCGTATAGTTGATGGTGTTGCGCCCGTGCGAGCCCTTCTTGGTAGTAATGATGATGACACCGTTGGCACCACGCGTACCATAGATGGCGGTGGCCGAAACGTCCTTCAGCACTTCTATCGACTCAATGTCTGCAGGATTCAGGAAGGCCAGCGGGTCCAGTTGGGCGTCGCTGCCAGAAGCGCCTGTCTGCGTCGAAGCAGCATCGTTGTAGACAATCTGCCCGTCAATGACATACAGCGGTTCGTTGCCTCCCGTGATGCTGTTGCCGCCACGGATACGGATATTGCTCAGGGCCCCTGGCTGTCCGCTGGTGGTGATTACGTTCAGACCAGCCACAGCCCCCTGCAGGGCACTCTCGACAGAGGTATTCTGTTGGCGCAGCACCTCGCTGTTAACACTTGCGATGGCGCTGGTCAGCTCCAGACGCTTCTGCTCACCATAGCCCACTACCACCACTTCGTTCAGACGGCTGGCATTGTCGATGAGCTGTATGTCTACAGGTTCAGAAGCATCGTAGACGTCTACCTCTTGAGGGCGGTAGCCAATGAACTGGACAGACAGAGTCAACGGCAGCTCGACGTTCGTCACCAGACGGAAGTTTCCATCCACATCTGTGACAGCACCCAGTTCCTTGCTTGACTTAGGCACCAGCGAGGCACCTATCAGCGGTTCTCCTGTACGGGCATCAACGATGCGGCCCGTTATCGTGGTCTGTGCCAATGCTGACAGGACAGACGACAGCACGACCAAAAATGTAAATAATCTCTTTTTCATAAACACAGTTCTCCCTAAAGGGTACGGGTCTATCGTTGTTGACCCGTCCCTTCATCTAAACTAAAACAAACTACTAATTGATTATGGCTAAAGTCTCGTGTTAATACTATTTTTGTGCCAGGTCCTTCTGACTCACGCGGTGCAGCTGGGCGGTCAGTTCTTTTTGTGACAGCGTCAGCAGACCATACTGGTGGACATACTGTGTACCGTTCTGCAGCACCCACAGCACAAAACTGGTCAGAACGGGGTTTGCATGATTGTACTCGAATCCGATGTTGCCGACGGGGATCTCATTATAGTGCTCGCTCTCCAGCAACTGCAGGATATCGTCCAGCCGACCCTCACTGAGCACCTGTCGTCCCTGCTTGTCGACATCCAGGGGCAACAGGGCCAGCGTCTGGCGCAACTGACGACTCTGCAGGTCGAAAATGTTCGGCAGCGAGTTCACCGTCACGCTCAGCGGGTCACGGCTAATGGCAAGGTTTAGGAATGAATCGTCACCTGAAATCTTCTTACCTTTGTAATTGACCGTTTCCTGATGGAAGTTCTTGGCATACAGGCGCGAGGCCGACAGCAGGCTGTTGCCTGTCACGATGTGCAGACGCTGCTCCAGTTTACCCTCCTTACGTTCGTCGTCCAGTTCATCCTTGACAAAGAACAGCAGCTTCAACTTCTTTGCGTTCAGAGCGTGTCCGCCCACCAGCTGGTCAGCCTCCGAGCCACGCGTGGTGACAGGCAGCACGGCATAACGCGCCACCAGCACGGCATCGTCATCGGCAGTAAGAACAAGATCGTTTTCTGTGTTTTGCGATTTCCCTGTGACAAATTGGAAATCAACTTTGGTGTTGGTCTTCTGATACTCCGTAACCCACTTCTCGACCAACGGACGTGCGAAGTTCGGCACGCGTAGGGTTACCTTCTCTGACTGTTCTCCCTTCGGGAGTGTGGCGTTGCAATGTGCACTGGCTATCAGACTAAGCTGCAGCCCTAAGATCAATGCTATGGTAAAAATGTTCTTTTTCATACGTTTGTCGTTCTTTATATTTACTAATAATGTGTACGCTAGCCTCCTTATCATTTCTCATCATCTGCATACTGCTACAACAACAGCATCGCATTCGGTTCATGTTCATCGTTTTCATAACTCTCATTTTTACTTTAACTTATAATTATTAATGTTTCTGGGTGCAAAGGTACGGCGAAATCCCCACCCTGACAATACCCCCTGCACGGCATTTCATGTACCATAGGTTTGGTATATCGTCCTTTCTACTTTAACTATATATAGAATTCCGACGCGTCGAGCAATCCTGCACGCAACGCATACTTGACTACCTCGTGGGCCGTGTTCACACCCAGCTTGCGGAAGATGTTCTTGCGGTGGGTGGTAACGGTATGCACGCTCAAATATCGTTCCGCAGCAATCTCCTTAGTCGTCTTGCCTTGGGCAATGGCACGCACTATCTCGCGTTCTGTCGCTGTCAGGATGTCCGTAGCATCCTCCTCTTGTTGCTGGGTGATGATGACCTCCAGGACACGCTGGCTGATATAGCGGTCGTGGTGACCCGCCGACTGCAGCGCTTCACGGACCTCTGCCAGGGAGGCATCCTTGAAGACGATGCTGAACTGCGACGACGAGTAGACCACTCGGCGCAGAAATACAGGAGAAAGGTCGTCGCTGACCAATAACCAGTGGGACAGCGGGAAACGCTCGCTCACAATGAGCAGTTGGTCTATGTCGGCAAAGTCGAACAAAGAATAGTCGAGCACCACAATGGCACTCTCGTGTTCCTTCAACAGTTGCATAAGTCCGGCCTTGTCGGAAGCTTGGTAGATGACATTTTTTCTCTGAGAGGGCGGCGTCACACCATCCTCACATTGAAGAATACGCTCAAAAGCATAGCGCGTCAGTGCCTGATTGTCGGCTAAAATATAATTTCCCATCACTCTTCACTTTAAATCGTTTTCAGCTGCAAAGGTACGGAGTTTAGAACAAACATCCAAAAACAACCAGATATTTGGAAAACACCACTAATAAGCAACCTTATCTCGCAAGTTTATTCTTTTTCACACTCCCTTTCAGCCCATTTTTAGAATATCTTTCTAAACGAAAACTTTGGTCGGCTCACTTTTTTGTCGTACCTTCGCAGGCGATATGAAAACAGGACAGGCTATTTTCGGACGGGCAGCACTGCTGCTAGGCAACGAGGCAATGGAACGGCTGGTACGGAAACGGGTCATCATCTTCGGCATAGGGGGCGTAGGCTCGTGGTGCGCGGAATGTCTGGTACGGACAGGCATCGGACAACTGACCATCGTGGACTTCGACTGCGTGGACGTGACCAACGTCAACCGCCAGCTGATGGCGACCACGGAGACAGTGGGACAGGTGAAGGTGGAGGCACTGCGCCAGCGACTGCTGACCATCAACCCCGAGGCAGAGATTACAGCCCTGCAGAAGACGTTCACGGAGGAGACGGCCAGGGAGTTCGGGCTGGACACGTATGACTATATCATCGATGCCATAGACTCGCTGAAGGACAAGGCTCGGCTAATAGAGTTGGCGTGTCAGACGAAGGCACGGCTCTACTCGTCGATGGGGGCGGCACTGAAGCTGGATCCTACGCGCATTCAGGTGGCCGAGTTCTGGAAGGTAAAGGGGGACCCGCTGGCACGGGCACTGAGAAACCGGTTCAAGAAGGAGCAACGTATGCCGAAACGGAAGTTCAACTGTGTCTTCAGCGACGAACTGGTAAGGCCGCAAGGCGGCGAGGGCAAGGGTTCGCTGATGCACATCACAGCCTCATTCGGGCTGACGCTAGCGGGCCTGGTGATTCAGGATGCCATCAATAGAGTTGAAAGTCCTTTAACCTAACGTGAGTTCGACGTAAGAAAA
>DEWO01000074.1 GCA_002363695.1 Prevotella sp. UBA3208 | reverse complement strand
GCAATCGTGGCGACTGGCGACGCCATAATGTGAACCTTTTCATCGAGCAGCTTTACAAGACAGTGCACGAGACCAAACCCTGGGTGAAGGTGGGCATCTCGCCCTTCGGCATCTATCGCAACCAAAGGAACGATCCTAATGGCAGTCGCACCAACGGCCTGCAGAACTATGACGACCTGTATGCTGACGTGTTGTTCTGGGATCGGGAGGGATGGATGGACTACTGTGTTCCCCAGCTCTATTGGGAGATAGGCCATAAGGCTGCCGACTACAACGAACTGATACACTGGTGGAACACCCACCTGGTCAATACGGATCTTTATATTGGTGAGGATGTGGAGCGTACGGTTAAGAATCGCGACCCGCATCATGCCAATCGCCATCAACTGGCTGCCAAGATGGCATTGCACCAGCAGCTGCCTCGTGTCAAGGGAACAGTGCTGTGGTATGCCAAGGCTGCTGTCGACAATATCGGAAACTATGGTACTTCGCTCCGCAACGTCTATTGGCGCACACCTGCCTTGCAGCCCGTCATGAAGCAGCTGACCAAGAAAACACCGAAGAAGCCGCGCAAACTCAAGCACTTTGAGGTGGAGGGAACGCGCGTGTTGTTCTGGCAGGCTCCGAAGACAAAGAGCTGGGACACCGAGGCCGTCAAGTATGCTGTTTACCGCTTTGAACTGGGCGAGCGTGTGGACATGGACAACACGTCGAAGCTGATTGCTGTGACGGGTGAGACTTTCTACGAGGCTCCGTCGCCGGGAATATATGTCGTGACGGCTCTCAACCGCGTACAGGGCGAGTCGAAAGCGGTGAAGGTAAAAGTGAAAAGGTAAGAAAGCGAAAGGCGAAACCGCTTAGCGGAGATACGGATTATACTTCAGTTCATCGGCTATCGTGCTTTGGGGACCATGTCCTGAGAGCACGATAGTTTCTTTGGGCAGGTGGGCTATCACTTGCTTGAGGCTATGCTCCATCTCGTTCCAATTGCCCTCTGCAAAGTCTGTGCGCCCGATGCTCATGCGGAACAGCGTGTCGCCAGTAAATGCCGTGTGCTCCGCTTCGCAGTAGAAGAGTACAGAGCCGTGTGTGTGGCCGGGAGTCTGCAACACTTGCAGCTCGTGGTTGCCGAAACGGATGGTGTCACCGTTGCTGAGCAGCCGTCCGGTAGGGGGCTGGGCATCGTCGAGCTTTATGCCAAAGAGATTGGTGGCCTGGTCGTTCAAGTGCTCTACCAAGGATTGGTCTTCTGTGCAAATCTCTACCCCCAGTTTGTATTTCTCGTAGACGAGGGCGTTGCCGAAGTTGTGGTCCAGATGTCCATGAGTCGCCAGCAGGTGGACGGGCTTCAGATGTTGCCTGCTGATATAGTCTACAAGGGCAGTGCGTTCTTCCTGATAGAACACACCGCAGTCGATGATGACACACTCGCCGCTCTCGTCGCTTACCACGTAGCAGTTTTCCTCCAAAGGGTTGCAAATAATGCGCTGTATATTCATAGGGGTAGATAGATTACATATTTCTGTTTGAACCATTCTTCGCTGAACCACTGGCTCAGCTCAACTGTGTCGACAATATGGCGGAAGGGCTGCAGTTCGGACTGCAAGTCGCCGCCTTTCAGACAGACGATGCCGTTGGGCAGGGCGTTGCGCTGTTCGCGGGCCATGTTTTTGCGTACGATTTTCGCCAAGTCGGGTAGGGGCATGACGGCACGGCTCACCACAAAGTCGTAGCGTCCTTTTTCGTCTTCGCCACGCAGATGCTGAGGCTCGCAGTTCTTCAGTCCGATGGCTTGGGCTACTTCTTGGGCCACGCGGATTTTCTTGCCTGTGCCGTCAATCAGTTTGAACTGGCATTCGGGAAAGAGGATGGCCAAAGGGATGCCCGGAAAACCGCCTCCCGTGCCGAAGTCCAGAATCTTGGTGCCAGGGTGGAAGTTAATCATCTTGGCAATAGACATGGAGTGAAGCACATGGTGCTCGTACAGGTTGTCAATGTCCTTGCGCGAGATGACGTTGATCTTGGCGTTCCAGTCGCGGTACAGCTCGTCGAGCATCGAGAGCTGTCGCTGCTGCTCTGCGCTGAGGTCGGGGAAGTAGTGTAGTATCTGTTTCATGGCTGCAAAGGTACGAAACTTTTTGGTAATATATATATAATAAGGTGTAAAACTTTTCGGCCGGGACGTGCGCAGGGCGGGGGCGGCGGTTCAACGGACCCGACTCCGAACCCGGACGGCGGAAGCGACTCGGACGAGTAAACGCTCGGGACCCGGACGGGGGCTCTAATTTGGACGAGTGATAAGAGAGAAACGCCCGCTGTGACAGCGCGCCAGTCTATTTTGTTAATTTTTAAGAAAGGGGAGGTGCCTGACGCTCGGCGTCGCGGCACCTCCCCTCGCTGTTCGTTTAATCGTGTTTCCTCAGCGGCGGGAACTGGTTTTAGTAGTTCTCGGCCTTCACCTGGAAGTAGGCTTGCGGGTGGTCGCAGACGGGGCACACGTCGGGTGCCTTGCGTCCGATGACGATGTGTCCGCAGTTGGCGCACTGCCAGATGACGTCGCCGTCCTTACTGAAGACGCGCTCGCGCTGTACGTTGTCGAGCAACTTGCGATAGCGCTCCTCGTGGGCGCGCTCAATGGCTGCTACGCCCTCGAACTTGTCGGCAATCTCGGGGAAGCCTTCCTCGCGGGCCTCGCGGGCCATGCGGGCGTACATGTCGGTCCACTCGAAGTTCTCACCGCCTGCGGCTGCCTCGAGGTTGGCGGCTGTGTCGCGGATGGCGCCGCCCTCGAGCAGCTTGAACCACATCTTGGCGTGCTCCTTTTCGTTGGCAGCGGTTTCCTCGAAGATGGCGGCTATCTGTACGTAGCCGTCCTTCTTGGCCTTGGAGGCCCAGTAGGTGTACTTGTTGCGGGCCATGGACTCGCCTGCGAAGGCTTCCTGCAGGTTCTTCTCTGTCTTAGTTCCTTTCAGTTCTTTCATAAAGCGTTTTGTTGTTTAGGGGTTGTTGTTATTATTATAGTTGTACTAGTTGGACTAGTCGGAATAGGGGTTCTCTTCACAGTGTTATCTCGCCGCGTATGCAGCTGTTCATCAGCCGGCGTACTTGGTCGGGGTCGTCGTACAGCGACTGCAGGAACATGAGCTTGGTGACGGCGCTCTCGACGGTTGCGTCGTAGCCGCTGAGGACGCCTGCCTCCTGCAGGTGGTAGCCGGTGTCGTAGCGGCCCATCTCGACTCGTCCCTGCATACACTGGCTGATGTTGACGATGACCTTTCCGTTGCGCGTGCCCTCCCTGAGTGCGCTGAGCAGCCAGGGCGACTGCGGTGCGTTGCCCGAGCCGAAGGTGCGCATGACGATGGCCTTGAGGTTGGGCGTGTGGATGATGTGTCGGATGAGGTCTTCGCGTATGCCGGGGAAGAGCGAGAAGATGATGACGTTGTTGTCCAGCCGGTAGTGGGGCTGCACGGGCCGCGACCAGTCGGGGCGGAGCATCCGCTCGCGGTGGTAGGTGATGTTGACGCCGGCGTCGGCCAGGTGGGGGTAGTTGAAGGACTCGAAGGCGTTGAACTCGTCGGCTGACTGCTTGGTGGTACGGTTGCCGCGCAGCAGGTGTCCGTTGAAGTAGATGCCCACCTCGGGCACCAGCGCGTGGCCCTCTTCGTCGCGGGCGGCGGCCATCTCGATGCTGGTTATCAGGTTCTCCTTGCCGTCGGTGCGCAGCAGCCCGATGGGCAGTTGCGAGCCGGTGAAGATGATGGGCTTGGTGAGGTTTTCCATCATGTACGACAGCGCCGACGCGGTGTATGCCATCGTGTCAGTGCCGTGCAGCACGACGAATCCGTCGTAGTCGTCGTAGCGGTCGGCAATGACGTGGCAGAGGTCGGTCCACAGGCGTGGCGACATGTCGCTGGAGTCGATGGGCGGCCGGAACTGATAGGTGTCAATCTGCAGGTCGAACTGCCTCAGCTCGGGCACGCTCTGCAGCAGGTGCTCGAAGTCGAAGGGCTCCAGCGCGCCGGTCAGCGGGTTGCGGTTCATGCCGATGGTCCCGCCGGTGTATATGAGTAGTACCTTGTTGTTCATAGTCTGTAGTGCTTGTCGGTTCGTTTCACGCATTGTCGGCGCCGGTGCCGCGTGTTGCCGCTTCTGGCTCCGCCGGCCGGTCGGGCAGCAGCTGCCGGACGTAGTTCCGCGACCAGTCGCGCTCGTGGTATCGCCGCCCGCCGTGCAGCATCAGGTCCAGGTCGATGGTCACGTGCTGCCCGTTGCGCCCCGTCTCGGCCTCGACGGCTTTCAGCTGGCGCTGCAGCTCGTCCGCCGTCAGCACCGTGCGGCCCCACGCCAGCCGGTTCATGTACCACACGCCCGTCCCGCGTATGTCCTCGGTCCACAGCGTGCGGCTGAAGCGGACATCGGCCAGCAGGCGTGCCAGCCGCTGCGACGCCCACCGGATGTGTGCGGCCGGCAGCGTGTTGGACCCGAGCAGTATCATAACCTCTGACATATCGGTGGCTTACGTTAGATTTTGTTCTTCTCCTTCAGTATGCCGTGGCGGTAGGCGTACAGCAGCTCCCTGAGGTCGGCTATCTGTGAGCGCAGTTCAGCCCCCTTGTCCGTGTCGGCCACCAGCATACGGTGAGCCGACAGCTCCACCAACTGCGTGGTTGACTTGATGTCCAGCCCGCGCTGTATGGCATCCTGCGCACTCATGAACGGCTCGTGCTGAACCAGCTGGAATCCGCGCGAGTGGTAGACCAGCGTGTAGCCCGCAATGCCCGTCTCCTTGTGGTATGCCTCCGAGAAACCGCCGTCTATCACCATCAGCTTGCCGTTGGCCTTGATGGGGTTCTCGCCCTTCGACGCATGAATGGGTACGTGGCCGTTGATGATGTGCCGGTTCTCACCCTTCACGCCGAATGCGTCCAGTATGCGGTCGCAGACAGCCTCGCTGTCGCGCAGCTGGAAGTAGTAGCCCTTCTCCTCTTTGTATGTACTCTTGTCGGTCAGGAAGTATCGCTCGAAGGTCGCCATCTTGGACTTGTCGAACAGCGGCGAGTCCTTGCCGCACCACAGGTACAGGAAGTAGTCGCGTGCCCACAGCCGCAGCTCGCGGTCCGTGTCGTTCTCGAACGCCGCCCGAACCGTCATGCCGATGTTGTGCATCAACTCGTGCCCGCTGTATCGCTCGCCCTTATACAGCTCTACCTCCTTCAGGCTGCCGTCCTCGTTCAGCGGACACGACGCGTGGAACAGCAGGTTCTGGTTGCAGACGTTATACATACAGCCGTGCGACAGCAGCATCTTGACGTGCTTCTGCAGCTTCTCGCATACGCGGAACGAGTGGTGCAGCTTCTCCATCAGCTGGTGCTCCTCGGCCGTCAGCTCGTCAGGGTGCTGCGGGTCGACGGTCGGGAAGTGGCACGAAGTCATCTCGTATTCTTTGCCGTCAATGGTACACACCCCGCGCTCGTAGTCTATATGCTCCAGCAGGCAGCGGTCTTCCATCTGCCACTCTGGGCGGCGGTGGAAGATCAGCGCCTCCTTCTTGAACTGTATGATGCTGATGGCCTTGTGCATCTGCGCCGTCAGCCGCATGGTCTTCTCGTCCAGCGAGTTGCCGGTCAGCAGCCGTGGCATGAACTCCTCGCACGGGTCGTTGCCGTAGGTCTCCATGGCAAATGTCGCCAGCGGCACCAGGTTAATGCCGTAGCCTTCCTCCAGCGTTGCCAGGTTGGCATAGCGCAGCGACAGACGCAGCACATTGCAGATGCACGCATTGTTGCCCGCCGCAGCACCCATCCACAGCATGTCGTGGTTGCCCCACTGGATGTCCCATGAGTGGTACTGGCGCAGGGTGTCCAGAATGATGTGGGCCCCGGGGCCGCGGTCGTAGATGTCGCCCAGAATGTGCAGCTGGTCAATGGCCAGCCGCTGGATGACATTGCACAGCGCAATGATGAAGTCGTCAGCCCGCCCGGTAGAGATGATGGAGTCAACAATCACCGACACGTAAGCCGCCTTGTCAATATCGTCCGTACGCTCGTGCAGCAGTTCCTCGATGATGTACGCGAACCCTTCGGGCAGCGACTTGCGCACCTTCGACCGCGTGTACTTTGATGACACGTCGCGGCACACCGCCACCAGCCGGTGAATGGTGATGTGATACCAGTCATCAATGTCCTCGTCAGCGGCTTTGATTAGCTCCAGTTTCTCCTCAGGGTAGTATATCAGGGTACACAACTCCCTGCGCTCGGCTTCGCGGATGTCGCCCTTGAAGAGTTCGCTCACCTTGCGCCGGATGTTGCCCGACGCATTCTTCAGCACGTGCTGGAACGCCTGGCTCTCACCATGCAGGTCGGCCAGAAAGTGCTCCGTACCCTTCGGCAGGTTCAGGATGGCCTCCAGGTTGATAATCTCCGTCGCAGCCGAAGCTATTGTTGGAAACGATGTCGAAAGCAGCTGCAGGTAGTGCATGTCGCGGTTCATCTGCTTCATAGTAGTATATTTATAATGTATATGTAGTTTGTTCTTATATCTTCAGGTGGTTTTCTATTTGCCGTCTCATCTTGCGCGTCTGCCGGCCGTCCGTAGGAGTCACGGGCATGAAGCCTTCGGTCAGCCCCGTCAGGTCGGCAGCCACTTGCATCAGCCGCGAAACCATTTTCCACAGCCTTCTTTCCTTCAGCTCCTCGGCCAGCTCCTCTTCGTCGCAGCCATGCTCGCGCAACTCGCGGTTCAGTTCTATCACGTGCTTGATGCTCAGCTCGCGGGCTGTCTCCCACTTCCTCAACATCCTGAAGGTTGCCAGCAGTCGTTCGTTCTCAGTTGCAAACTCGTTGCCGATGGATTGCTGGATGCTCTTCGTCTCGGTATAGTGCTCAGGCAGGAAGTAGTCAATGTGCTCGTAGTCAATGTCGGGAGCTTCCAGTCCTAATATGCGTATGCCTCGCTGCAACGTGTCTGTGATTTGCTCCTGATGACCGTAGCACAGCAGCAGCCGCCAGTCGTCGGCCGAGAGGGGAGAGACGGCTACCTCCTCCGGTATCCAGCGCCGGTCGCCCGTCGTGCCCGCAACAATCACAGCCAGCAGCACACGCCGCGTCTCCGCGCTCATCCGTTCCAGCGTATTAGAGTCCAGCACCTTCTGATAGACTTTGAAGGTCTCCCGGGCCATGTCTCTGTCCGTGATGCTGCTGGTGACCACGGCATTGCGGATGATGACCGTCCGCGGATTCCACTTCAGCTGGTTCAGACATTCCTGTTCCATGCAACCTTGTATGATGACCGCATAAGCCTTCTCTATGATGTTGCGCTGGTAGAGCAGCTGCTTGGGCAGCTTCTCTTTCCAGTATCCCTCCTCCTTGATCCACGGCTCCAGTTGGCCGTGTGGTGTCACTACCAGGCGCGAACCCTGTCTGAGAGCCAAGTTCACAATGCTCCTCGACGAGTTTCGCCAGCAGCCATGCAGGTGCAGTATGTCATTGTGTCCGCCCCGCAGCAGAGTCTTGGCTTGCTCTGTCTCAGTCGCAATATAGTTCTCGGCTTCCTTTCCCATGCTGTCAGTCAGCAGCTTGACATGCTGGCTGATCATGGTGTCTTTGTCGTCGTAGTAGTGCAGAATCCGCATGGTGTCCTTATTAAGTGAAATGGAAATCAGAGCCACGTTCTCAATCGGAGTGCCAACAGCTGGCCACCCCTGATGTCTTGGTCAAAATATTGGAGGGCATCGAAAGCCTTCTCTTTTCTGACGGCAAAGGCATCGTACAGTCCCCGATGTAGCTTCAGACATCGTCCTTGGTGTCCGCGGCCAGACCGGCGCTCGGCTTTCAGTACCTGTGCCTGCAAGTCTGTCAGACTGGTGGCAACCACGTGCGTCACCTGCTTCTTCTTACTGGTGTAAACCAATGCGGCCTCTCCGTCAGCCAGCCCCGTCAGCCACTCCGGCGAAACCGGGGGACGGCTGATGTCACCGAACACCAGATACTGGCCTTTGGCTGCTTTGATGCCAATGCTCAAGGCCAGTCTTATCCTGCTGGGATTGGGAACCACTGACTTGGGCAGAAATGTCGTGTAGAGGTTGCTGTGCTCCAACAGCAGGCGCTGCAGCACGTCAGGGGTGTCATCCGATGACATATCATCCACCACAATCACCTGGGCTCCTGCTTCCTGGGCAGTGCTGAGGAACGTCGGCAGATTTTCTTCCAGGGTTTCCGCCTCGTTGTGTACAACAATAATGACAGATATAGACGCAGTCTCTTTTTCCATAGTGTTATAGTTCTTCGCTCATGTAGCCCTGGGGCAGGCGGCGGCAGTTGTACTGCGAGGCCATGATTTCGCCATAGGCCCCGGCAGAGCGTATAGCCAGCAAGTCGCCTCGGTGACAGCGGTTCAGGTCCGTCTGCTTGGCAAAGACGTCTGTCGATTCGCAGATGGGACCCACCACATCGTATGTCTCTTTCGGTTCCTCGCTGGTGATGTTTTCAATCTTGTGATAAGCCTGGTAGAGTGCCGGGCGTATGAGGTCTGTGAATCCCGCATCCACGATGCAGAAGCGCTTCACAGCCCCCTCCTTTATATATAAGGTACGTGTAATCAGACTTCCGCACTGTCCCACCACAGATCGGCCCAGTTCAAAGTGCAGGGTCTGGCCCGTGCGCAGCTTCAGCTTCTTGGCATAGGTGTTGAAATAGTCGTGGAAATCGGGGACGGGCACACGGTTGGGGTGCTGGTAGTCAATGCCCAGTCCGCCACCCACATTGATGTGCTCGACACTGATGCGGTGACGCTCCAACTGCTGTTGCAACTCGTTGACACGATTGCAGAGGGCTTCAAAGTCACCCATGTCCAGAATCTGGCTGCCTATGTGGAAGTGCAGTCCCACCACCTTGACATTGGTCATGTGGCTGGCTTCCTCTATGACCTTCAGCATGTCGCCCATGTCGATACCGAACTTGTTCTCTGCCAGTCCCGTGGTGATGTTGGCGTGCGTGTGGGCTCCCACGTTGGGGTTCAGCCTGAAGGCCACACGGGCGGTCTTGCCCTTCTGTGCAGCCAGCTGGTTGATAACCTCCAGCTCGGGAATACTCTCCACGTTGAAGCAGAAGATGTCGTTGTCCAGTCCGAGATTGATTTCCCAGTCGGCCTTTCCGACACCGGCATACACAATCTTATTGCTGGGGAAACCTGCCCGCAAGGCTGCTTCTATCTCGCCGCCGCTGACGCAGTCTGCTCCCAGCCCGGCCTCACGGATGATGCGCAGCACTTTCGGATTGGCATTGGCCTTGACGGCATAGTGTACGCAGAATCCCTCGTGCTTCCTGGCTTCGTCATTAATAACCCGTAAAGTGTTGCGCAGCAACTCCGTATCATAGTAGTAGAACGGTGTCTGTATACGCTCCAGCTTGTCTGTTGGGAATATACCTTTCATAGATGTCTAGTGTGTGTTGTGTGTAGGGTTATTTGTTGAACAGGGTATCGCTGAGCGACTGCAGCGCACGCTTCTTGTCTTCTTCACGAATCAGGAACGAGATGTTGTAGTTCGAACCGCCATAGCTGATCATGCGCACAGGAATATTCTTCATGGCATCCATGACCAAGGTCTCGAAACCGATGTTCGACCAGTCCAGATCGCCCACTACGCAGATGATGCACATGCCTGTGTCAACGGTAACGGTTCCGTACTTCTTCAACTCATCCACAATCTCACCCAGGTGTGCCGAGTTGTCAATGGACATTGATACACCTACCTCTGACGTGCACACCATGTCGATAGGCGTCTGGTACGACTCGAAGATTTCAAATACCTTGCGCAGGAATCCTGTAGCCAGCAGCATACGACTCGACTTGATCTTGATGGCGATGATGTTGTCCTTGGCTGCTACAGCCTTGATCTTGCCGTACTCTGTGGAGTTGCTGATGGTGGTTCCTTCAGCCTCAGGCTCCATGGTGTTCAGCAGACGCACGGGAATGCCGGCATACTTGGCAGGCTGTACGCACGTGGGGTGCAGAATCTTGGCACCGAAATAGGCCAGCTCGGCAGCTTCCTCAAAGTGCAGCTGATGCACGGGCTGTGTCTTGTCCACTACGCGTGGGTCGTTATTGTGCATACCGTCGATATCCGTCCAAATCAGGATTTCTTCAGCGTCGATGGCTGCTCCGATAAGCGAAGCGGTGTAGTCTGAACCTCCGCGTTGCAGGTTGTCCACCTCACCGTAGGCATTGCGACAGATGAATCCCTGGGTGATATAAACCTGCTGGCCTTCCTGTTTCTTCATGATGGCTCCAAGCTTCTCCTTGATGTAGACAGGGTCTGGTTCAGAGTTCTTGTCTGTGCGCATGAAGTCGAGGGCGTTCAGCAGTACGGCCTTGATGCCCTGCTCCTGCATGTAGTTGACGACCATGTTCGTAGACATCAGCTCACCCTGCGCAATGATGCTCTTCTCCTCGAACGAGGTAAACAGCTCCTTGGTAAACGAGCGCAGGTAGCTCATTTCCGACTTGATGAAATCGCTCGTCTTTTCTTTCATCGCGTCCGTTGTGTAGAGCTCCTGCACGTGCTTGAGGTACTTGCGCTCCAGTTGGTTGATGACCTCGTTGGCTCCCTCTGGATTCTTTTTGTAGAGGTAGTTGGAGATGTCAACAAGCGAATTGGTAGTGCCAGACATTGCTGAGAGCACTACAAATACGGGCTCGCCTGACTTGGTTACTAACTTGGTTACTTCCTTCATGCGGGCCGGTGATCCTACCGACGTGCCGCCAAATTTCATTACCTTCATAGTCTTTATCTGTTTTGTTTTTACTTTTTTGCCTTTTTACTTTTACATCGACAGGTCTTCACGGTCCGAGTAGTCGAGCACCTTCTTGGCCGACTGCACCTCTTCGTCATACAAGGCCATGTTGTTATAGTCTTTGGTAATGTCCTCCAGCCGCTTGTTGATACAGCGGTAGACGATACCGGGATATTCCTTCAGCAACGAGGTGTTGTGTGTGGTCATTACCACTGCCGTTCCTGACTGGGTGATTTGCTTCAGCAACTTGATAATCTGACGGGCTGTCTCCACGTCCAGATTACCTGTGGGTTCGTCGGCAATGATGACTTTCGGCTTGTTCAGGATAGCCCGGGCAATAGCGATGCGCTGCTGCTCACCACCCGACAACTCATGGGGAAAACGGTCACCCATGTCCTGCATATCCACATCGCTGAGGACATCGTCTATGCGCTCGTTGATGTCGTTCTTGTCTTTCCAGCCCGTAGCCCTCAGCACGAAACGCAGGTTCTCCCTGACAGTGCGGTCGCCCAACAGCTGGAAGTCCTGGAAGATGATACCCATCTGCCTGCGCAAGGCGGGAATATACTTCTGCTTCATTTCGCGCAAGTCGTGGTTCAGTACGAAGGCATCTTCAGCCTCATGGACGTCCAACTCAAAATAGAGTGTCTTGAGCAAGGTGCTCTTACCTGCTCCTACACGACCGATGATGTAGATAAATTCTCCCTCGTCTACATGGAAGTCGACGTCGCCCAGCACCAGGATGCCGTCTTTCTGATAAATATTCGCTTTTTTATAGTTGATGAGCATAGCACTTATATGTTTTTATACTTTTTACTCTTTTGCTTTTTACCCTTACTTCATCGTTCCTGCAGCCTTGGCCTCACGACGCTTCTTGTCCCAGTTGGGGTCGTGGCGCTGCTGCAGCTCTGCGGCTACGTCTTCAATGCGCAGCCCCTTCTCGGTGAGCATCACCAGCAGGTGGTACAACAGGTCACTGGCCTCGTAGACCAGATGCTCCTTGGTGCCGTTGGTGGCTTCGATAACCGTTTCCAGGGCCTCTTCGCCTACCTTCTGGGCTATCTTGTTGATACCTTTATTAAACAGGCTGGTGGTATAGGAACCTTCGGGCATCTCTTCTTTACGACGGTCTATGAACGACTGCAACTCACCAAGGAAGAGTAGGGGATTAGGGGTGTTCTCCTCACCCCAGCAGGTGTCGGTACCGGTGTGGCAGGTGGGACCTACCGGGTGTACGCGTACCAGAAGCGTGTCCTGGTCGCAGTCTATCTTCATGTCTACCAGATTCAGGAAGTGTCCTGATGTCTCTCCCTTGGTCCACAGCGTCTGTCGCGTACGGCTCCAGAAGGTGACATGACCTGTCTCCTGTGTCTTTTGGTAGGCTTCTTCGTTCATGAATCCCAGCATGAGTACCTGCCGTGTGTCGGCATCTTGTATGATGGCTGGTACCAGACCGCCCATTTTCTCAAAGTCTATTTTCATATTCTCACGTTTATTCCTTCGTTCTTTAAATATTGCTTCAGCTCAGGCACGGGTATCTCTCCGAAGTGGAATACCGAGGCTGCCAGGGCTGCATCGGCATGTCCCTCGGTGAAGACATCCCTGAAGTGCTCTTTCTTTCCTGCACCGCCGCTGGCAATGATAGGGATGCTCAACGCATCGCTCAACTGCCTCAGTGCCTCGTTGGCAAAGCCCTGCTTGGTACCGTCGTGGTTCATGCTGGTGAATAGTATCTCACCGGCACCTCGCTCCTGCACTTCGTGTGCCCATTCAAAGAGTCCTCGCTCTGTGCGCTCCCGACCGCCTTTCAGATAGCAGTGCCAGCCGTCTTCGTCCAGACGGGCGTCAATGGCTACCACACAGACCTGACTGCCGAAGCGGGTGGTAATCTCGTCAATGAGCTCAGGACGACGCAGGGCTGCTGAGTTGACACTCACCTTGTCTGCTCCTGCATACAACAGTCGCTCTACGTCACTCAACTCGTTGATGCCTCCACCAACGGTGAAGGGGATGTTCAGCGTCTGGGCTACCTGAGTCACCATATTGGTAAATGTCTTGCGTCCTTCAAACGAAGCGGTGATGTCCAGGAACACCAGCTCGTCTGCCCCTTGCTCCGAGTAGGCTTTACCCAGTGCTACGGGGTCTCCTGCTGACCGCAGATTGATGAAGTTGGTGCCTTTGACGGTCTCACCGTCTTTGACATCCAGACAGGGTATGATGCGTTTTGCCAGTCCCATTTTGTTTTTTTACAGTTTACTATTGATGAGTTCCTTCAGGTCGATGCGTCCCTCGTAGATGGCTTTCCCGAAGACCACAGCGGGGATATGGGCATCAGCCAGTGCCTGAATGTCATCTGCTGACGAGACACCGCCGCTGGCTATCAGGTGCAGACCGGGATACTCCTTCATCACTTCTTTGTACAATTCGATGGCTGGTCCCGTCAGGGTACCGTCCTTCGAGATCTCTGTGCATAGCACATTGGTGACTCCTGCGTCAATATAGCGGCGCAGGAAGGGTAACAGGTCTTCTTCACTGTCTTCCTTCCAGCCGTTGATGCTGATCTTGCCGTTTCTCACGTCGGCACCAAGTATCAGGTGCTCTGCACCATATTTCTTCACCCACTTCAGGAAAAGGTCGGGTTGGGTCACTGCTATCGAACCGACAGTGACCATTTGTGCACCGCATGAAAAGGCGCACTCAATGTCATCATCGGTCTTGATGCCTCCTCCGAAGTCTATCACCAGCTTCGTTTCCGACGAGATGCGTCGCAGCACGTCACCATTGACAATGTGCTTCGACTTGGCTCCGTCCAGGTCTACCATGTGCAGACGCTGGTAGCCCAGCGCCTCAAACTGGCGGGCCATGTCCAGCGGGTCTCCGTAGACGGTCTTCTGGTCGTAGTCGCCTTTGGTCAGACGTACGCACTGGCCGTTGATGATGTCTATGGCAGGAATCAGTTCTATCATAGCTCCAGAAAGTTTTTAATAATCTGTTCTCCCACCTTGCCACTCTTCTCGGGGTGGAACTGACAGGTGTAGAAGTTGTCTTTTTGCAGGGCAGCAGAGTAGGGCAGTATGTAGTCTGCCACTGCTGCCGTATCCTCACACACGGGCACATAGTACGAGTGCACAAAGTAGACGTAAGGGGCTCCGTCCAGACCTTTGAACAGGGTCGTTCTTCCGTCATCCATCTTACATCTTGCATCCAAGGCGTTCCATCCCATGCAGGGCACCTTGTCCTCATGTTTCTCGGGCCGGAAACGGCGTACATCGGCATCAAACACTCCGATGCAGTCTACGTCGCCTTCTTCGGAATGACGGCACAGAAGCTGTTGACCGATGCAGATGCCCAGAACGGGCTGTCGCAACTGACGGATGACCTCGTCCAGATGGCGCTCACGCAGATACTCCATGGCTCCTCGTGCTTCTCCCTGTCCGGGAAACACCACACGGTCGGCACGCCGCAACTGCTCGGCATCGTCTGTCAGCAACGGCTCTACTCTCAGACGCTTCAGAGCGTTGACAACCGAATAGATATTGCCGGCATTATATTTTACGATTGCTACATTCATTGGTTTCTCAATCTCTCCGATTCTTGTTCTCTCAGTTTTATGAGAAAATGATGGTTTTGTTCTTGTAAGTCAGAATCTTGCGCTGGATGTGCTTCGACACTGCGTGTGACAGCACGATCTTCTCCAGGTCCTTGCCCTTCAGCACCAGACTCTCAGGGGTGTCCTTGTGGGTGATGCGGGTCACGTCTTGTTCGATGATGGGGCCTGCATCCAACTCTGCTGTCACATAGTGACTGGTGGCTCCGATAATCTTCACACCGCGCTCCCAGGCCTGGTGATAGGGCTTGGCACCTACGAAGGCAGGCAGGAACGAGTGGTGGATGTTGATGATGTGGTGCGGATAGGCTGCAATCATCTCGTCTGAGATAATCTGCATATAGCGGGCCAGCACAATGAATGAGATGTCTTCCTTCTTCAGCAGTTCCATCTCTGCCTGTTCCACCTCGGCCTTGTTCGAATGGTCCTTCTTGATAGACCATACATAGTAGGGTATCTGGAACTGGTCTGCCACATAGCGCAGGTCCTCGTGGTTCGATACGATACATGGGATGTCCACATTGAACTCGCCTGCCTTCCAGCGGGCCAGCAGGTCATACAGACAGTGGCTCATCTTCGATACAAAGATGGCCATCCTCGGACGCTTGTCACTGTAGTACAGCGAGAACTTCATCTGGTAGCGCTGGGCATAGAGGGTCGTGATGTAGTCGTATATCTTGTCGCGTGGAATCAGGAACCCGTCGAGTTCCCACTCAATACGCATGAAGAACATACCGTCCTGCTTGTCCACATACTGGTCCAAGTAGACGATGTTCCCCTGATTGTCCGTGATAAACTTGGTTACTTCTGATATAATGCCCTGTTGGTCAGGACAATGCAGAAGCAAAATGGCTGTTGGTTTCATGTTTTCTACTCGTTTTTTTGTACGTACGCGATAATATTGCGCGCAAAGGTACAAAAAAACGAGCGAAAAACAAAGGAAAAATTGCTTTTTCTTTTCTGTTTCTTTACTTCTTCAGGTCGAAGCCGAGGCGGATACCGTCGTAGTTCTTCGACAGCTCACCGACTTTCTGGACGGTTTCGTTGCCGCTCAGGGCTGCCATCAACTGAAGCATATTAAGCAGTTTCTTGGACTCAAAGAGCAGTGCGATGCCCTTGTATTCACGCTTGGCATAGCAGTTGATGGTGAGCAGCAGCGTCTTCATAGTCACCTTTGCGGTTCCCTCGTCCAGAGTCCATGTACCACTGAAGCTCTTTCCGGCAATGGAGGCTTGGAACGTCTTGTCCTCGTTGAAGGTGACATAGGTGTTCTGGGCTGAGAGGCCGGTCTTCTGGAAATAGGGAGCCAGCTCCTGTTCTATCTTGGTGGCTGCCACCTCGCCACCGGCCTTGGCCAGCAGGTTTTCTGAGGTGAAGGCACAACCGGGACCTTCATACTTCCACGTTCCTACGAGTCCCTTTTCTGTGACCTTGTCAAGTCCGATGACACTGGTAAAGGCATTGGCCAGCGTACCGCCGCTGCCAATGGTCTGGAGGAAGGTTCCTGCTCCACAGGAGGTGACAGTGATGCCCGCTGTCAGCAGCAGGACAATAGCAATGATTGTTGTCGTGATTTTTCTCATCTTTTTTATGTGTTAAATGTCAGTTCGTCTTGTTGGTCTTCTTTCGTGATGTGTATCGTGGTCCCGGGCTTCAGGTCACCATTGACAATAAGCTCTGAGATACCGTCTTCTATATAGTTTTGAATGGCTCGCTTCAAGGGACGGGCTCCGAATTGTACGTCGTAGCCTTTCTCGGCAACAAACTGGCGGGCTCCTTCGCTGAGGTCTATGGTGTAACCCAGTGTCTCGATGCGTTTGTAAAGTCCTTTCAGTTCAATGTCGATAATCTGCTTGATGGCTTCCAAGTCCAACTGGTCAAAGGTGATAATCTCGTCCAGACGGTTCAGGAACTCGGGAGAGAACTGCTTCGACAGGGCCTTCTGCACAATCTGACGGGCATGTTCCTTATCCTGCTCATTCAGCATCAGTGCCGATGAGGTACCGCTGTTGAAACCTACACCACGACCAAAGTCCTTCAACTGACGGGTGCCGGCATTGGAGGTCATGATGATGACGGTATTCCGGAAGTCCACGAAACGCCCGTTGCCATCGGTCAGCCGGCCTTCGTCCAATACCTGAAGCAACAGATTGAAGACATTGCCGTGGGCCTTTTCTATCTCGTCCAGCAGGACAATAGAGTAGGGATGACGACGTACGCGCTCCGTCAACTGTCCGCCTTCTTCGTAGCCTACATAGCCCGGAGGGGCACCTATCAGGCGGGAGACATTGAACGACTCGGTATATTCTGACATGTCGATACGGATTAGGGCATCTGCCGAACCGAACATGAATTCTGCCAACTTCTTGGCCAGATAGGTCTTACCCACACCGGTAGGACCTAAGAACATGAAGACGCCAATCGGATGGTTGGGCTCCTTCAGTCCCACACGGTTGCGCTGGATGGCACGTACCATTTTCTCGATGGCTTTGTCTTGTGCGATGACCTGACGCTTCAGCTCCTGGGCCATGCCTTTCAGACGGATGCCTTCTTCCTGGGCCATACGTTGTACGGGGACTCCGGTCATCATGCTCACCACGTCTGCTACCTGCTCGGCAGTGACCTCTTGTCGGATGTCTACCTCACCGTCCAGCCACTTCTTGTTCAGCTCCTGTAACTCACGGCTCAGAATGGTCTCACGGTCACGGAAACTGGCTGCCAGCTCGAAATTCTGGTTGCTGACGGCTTGTTGCTTCTTCTCTTTCACCTGCTGCATCTCCTTCTCCTTCTCTGTAATCTCAGGGGGGATATTGGCATTCTGCAGGTGTACCCGCGAACCGGTTTCGTCCAGGGCATCAATGGCTTTGTCGGGCATGAAACGGTCACTGACATAGCGGTCTGTCAGTCTGACACATGCCTCCAGGGCCTCGTCGGTATAGGTGACATGGTGGTGGTATTCATAGCGACCCTTGATATTATGCAGTATCTGTAGCGTCTCTTCCTTGGTGGTGGGCTCTACCTGTACTTTCTGGAAACGACGCTCCAGGGCTCCGTCCTTCTCGATGGAGTTGCGATACTCATCCAGCGTCGTGGCTCCTATACATTGTATCGTACCTCGTGCCAAGGCTGGTTTCAGAATATTCGCGGCATCCATCGAACCGGGTGTCGAACCCGCCCCGATCATGGTGTGTATCTCGTCAATGAAGATGATGATGTCCGGATTCTGCTCCAACTCTTTGACGAGCAGTTTCATGCGCTCCTCAAACTGTCCACGGTACTTGGTTCCTGCCACCACTCCGGTCATGTCGAGCGTTACCAGACGTTTGTTGAAGAGCATGGGGGAACAGTGGCGTGAGGCTATCATCTGGGCCAGTCCCTCGACAATCGCACTCTTGCCTACACCGGGTTCGCCAATGAGGATGGGGTTGTTCTTCTTACG
>DEWO01000125.1 GCA_002363695.1 Prevotella sp. UBA3208 | reverse complement strand
CAGATGAGCAAGCATCTTTGGGCTTGTCAAGTCGTTGAATGCTACAACTTCATAACCTTCAGCCTCGAACATCTGACGGAAAGCGAGGCGACCGATACGGCCAAAGCCGTTAATTGCTACTTTTGTCATTTTTGCTTAATTATTTAATGGGTTATACCTAATATTGTCAATTTTTTCGCGTCGATTTGACACTTTTTCTTGATTTCGGATGCAAAGTTACAAAAAAATTCCTATATTTGCACTTGATTTCATTCTTAATTAAGATTAAAGATTGAATATAAAACAATAAAAATGAGATAAATCAAGGGTAAGGGCCTGAGATTGCTAAACGCAGATTGCAAATTAAACACTTATACGTTAAACATTAAAAATTAAACATTATGGGTTTTATCAGTGAATTTAAGGAGTTTGCCATGAAGGGCAACGTAATGGACATGGCAGTCGGTGTCATCATCGGCGGTGCTTTCGGTAAGATTGTATCAAGTCTGGTTGACGACATCCTGATGCCCTGTGTAGGTATGATTACAGGTAATGTAGACTTTACCTCTCTGGTTTTCCAGGTTGGCGAGGGCGAAGGGGCTGCCGTTCTGAAGTACGGACAGTTCATCCAGAACGTCGTAGACTTCCTCATCGTAGCCTTCTGTATCTTCCTCATGCTCAAGGCCATCAACAAGTTGAACCGCAAGAAGGAAGAGCCCGCAGAGCCCGCTGCACCTGCCGGACCTACCCAGGAGGAACTGTTGGCTGAGATTCGTGACCTGCTGAAGACGAAGTAAGTCAAGAAATACACATTATATTATATTAAGGTGGCCACAAATGATGGTCACCTTATATTTTTTCCGTACCTTTGCCGGCAGTTATGGAAAAGACATTAGATTTTAAACCCAAATTCTTTGCGGCCATTCGCAATTACGACCGCAAAACATTCATGGCCGACCTCATGGCCGGCGTCATTGTAGGCATTGTAGCACTTCCGTTGGCCATTGCCTTCGGTATTGCCAGCGGTGTAAGCCCTGAGAAGGGTATCATCACCGCCATCGTGGCAGGACTCATGATTTCACTTTTCGGAGGTTCGAAGGTACAGATCGGAGGACCTACGGGAGCTTTTATCGTCATTGTCTACGGCATCATACAGCAGTACGGTATGCAAGGACTGACCGTTGCCACACTGATGGCTGGTGTGTTTCTCATCTTGTTAGGCGTACTCCGTCTGGGCACCATCATCAAGTACATCCCCTACCCCATTGTAGTGGGCTTTACTTCAGGTATCGCCGTGACCATCTTCACCACACAAATCAAGGACTTGTTAGGCCTGACGATGGATACAGTTCCCAGCGACTTCGTGGAGAAGTGGATTGCCTATGTTGCACATATCGGCACCATTGACGCATGGTCGGCAACTGTAGGAATACTCAGTGTGGCACTCATTGCCTCCTGGCCCATGCTGGCACGCCTGTTCCACCTGTCACCACTGAAGGCTCTCCCCGGCTCGCTGGTAGCAATCATCCTCATGACTATCGGCGCACTACTACTCAAACAGTATGCCGGTGTGACCACCATCGAAACCATTGGCGACCGCTTCAGCATCAACTCCACCCTGCCTGATGCCGTGGTGCCTGAACTCACGTGGGAAACAATTAAAGGCTTGGTTGGCCCTGCCGTAACAATTGCCGTGCTGGGAGCCATCGAGTCGCTGCTGTCCGCCACCGTTGCCGACGGTGTCATCGGCGACCATCACAACTCGAACACAGAACTGATAGGACAGGGTATAGCCAACATTGCCTCGCCCATTTTCGGCGGCATACCCGCCACAGGTGCCATTGCCCGCACAATGACCAACATCAACAATGGCGGTCGCACTCCCATTGCCGGTATTGTACACGCTGTCATCCTATTGATGATATTCCTGTTCCTCATGCCGCTGGCACAATACATCCCAATGGCCTGCCTTGCCGGCGTGCTGGTGGTAGTGGCCTATGGCATGAGCGGATGGCGCTCGTTCCTGGCTATGGCCCGCAACAATCCCAAGAGCGACGTAACGGTACTGCTGCTGACATTCTTCCTGACCATCATCTTCGACCTCACCATTGCCATCGAGTTCGGACTCATCTGCGCCTGCCTGCTCTTCATGCGTCGCATGGCTGAGACTACTGATGTTCACGCCGTGCTCAACGAGATTGACCTGAACGAGGACGCAGACATGCAGAAGGGCAATCTGGAGCACCTGACCATTCCCGAGGGTGTTGAGGTCTACGAAATCAACGGTCCTTACTTCTTCGGTGCGGGTACCCGCTTCGAAGACATCATGGCCCGCTACGGCCGCCGGCCTAAGGTCCGCATCATCCGTATGCGTAAGGTTCCGTTCATCGACTCCACGGGTATGCACAACCTGGAGAACATGTGTCAGATGAGTCAGAAGGAAGGAGTTACAGTCGTCCTTTCCGGCGTCAACCCCAAGGTTCAGTCAGTCCTTGAGCGCAACCACTTCAACGAATTGCTGGGCGAGGAGAACATCTGCAACCACATTGACCTGGCCCTGCAACGTGCACGCGAGATTGTTGGATAAGAGCAATCAACAATATCAGAACGGATAGCCGATGGCAAAGTGCAGCGTCTGGTTGCGCTTGAAGCCATCGGCATTAAAGAAGCCGGACTTGTCCGTCTCGTAGGGCACATGGAGACCGATACCCCAGTCGAGACGCACCACCAGGAAGTCGAGATTATAGCGAATGCCAATACCCGTGCCGACGGCCAGCTGTCGGAAGAGGTTCTTCATCTGGAAATATCCAGCAGAACCCTCGGCCGTATTCCACACATTACCGGCATCCAGGAACAGCGCTCCATGCAGATTGCCAAAGAGCTGCTGACGATACTCCAGATTGCCCAACAGCTTGAGGTTTCCGTTTCGCATCAGATAATCGGTAGCACGGTCGCCAAAGGACTCCACATCACCGGGACCTACGCCGCGCACAGAGAAAGCGCGAACGGAGTTTGCACCACCCATATAGAAGAGTTCCGAGTTGGGAGCCTGCGTACTGTTACCATAGCACCAGATGTAGCCTCCGTTGAGGTGAGCCACCAGCTGTGAACTGCTGTTGAGCGTCCACGTCTTGGTGAAGTCCGTCTCCACTTTCACGAACTGCGAATAGGGATTCTTGAACAGGGTCTTGTTCTTCTCGTTCCAGTCGCGCCCCGCCACCACATCATAGAGTGCCACCACATTGCCCGACTCGGCAATGGTCGTCTCCCAGCGTATGGGATGCAACTTCGTCGTGGGCGAATTGTAAGTATAGGTATAGCGCATCTCCGGAATAAAGTAGTCCTGCATGGTAGCCTTCAGATAGGGATTCTTGCGCACCAGCGAGTCATACGCTTCCGTATGGCTGTTCATGAACTGATACTTAAAGGTCAGCGGCGACAACTCGTGCCTGCTTTGGGCAGTCGGCTGCCACTTGTAGGTCCACTCGCCCGAAACGACGTGCATCTTGTAGTAGTCGGGACGGTAGATGATGTCCGTAGAAATCTTGGCAAGCGTAGTGGGTGTAGTGTAGAACCTGCGACGACGGCGGGCAGGGCGACGACCGTTGGCACTCCCTGGTGCGAAGCGCCGCGAATTGCCTCCGAAGAAAGGAGCGATAATACGCGGGAACTCGATGGAGGCATCGGCACCATACTCATAGTTGTTCATGCTGGAACCGCCACTGGTCGACCACTCATACGAGCCGTGCAGGTTGATGTCGATTTTCTCGCCCCCACGGAAGGCGTTGCGACGGGTGACACCCAGCCGCAGCTCGGGGCCCATGCGCCCAATGGTACGGGCATTGAAATTGGTCTCGACGTAGAAGTCCCAAGGCTTGTCAAAGATACAGTTGAGCGTCAGGTCAAGCGTATCATTGCCCACCGTATCGCGGGGTGTGAACACAAAGTCCGTCATCGAGAACAGCCCCATTGCATTAATCTTCGTGATTGACTCCTGATAGTCCTCGTAGCTATAGAGCTGGCGGGGACGCAGACGGAGGTCGGCCATGAGCACACGCGGACGGATGGGAGGACGTTTGCCGGAGAAACGCACCGTGAAGAAACGCCCGCGGAACGAGTCGGCGGGCTGTTCCATGAACGACTTCTTCATATTGATGTTGATACGTCCGATGTACCACTTGCGCTTGGCGACGGACGGAATACCGTCTGCCAACTGTAGGCGCAACTGAGCCTTGTTGGCGACCACGAAGGTGTCTGCCAGATAGGAGGCATAGCTGGGCTGGTAATAGTAGTAGCCGTTGTTACGCAGCAGTTGGCTGACTCGCAGACGCTCGGCGTCAAGGTTGCTGACCGAGAAAGGGTCTCCCCGATGAATCTTGGCCTCAGCGAGCGAGGCACGTATCAGGCTGTCTGCCTCGGCGGGGAAACCGAAGTACCCCACGCTGTCAAGCCGATAGAGCCGCCCGGGGGTGACGCTATAGCTGATTTTGGCCGTCTTGGGATTCTTCTGCGTGATGGTTTCGAAGCCTACATCTCCGTTGAAGAATCCATGATTGCGGAGCACCGACTGCGCCACCTGGGCACGCAGTTCCGGATTGACCCACGACATGAGCACGGGCTGTTTGCCGAAGGACTTCAGCATCCACTTGCCGAATCCCGACTCTGCTCCCTGATAGCGGTTCCAGACGCTGACGCCGAACGAGAACGGCATACGGTAGTACGAGCTGCCCAAGATGGCGCCGTTCGGAGCAGTGGCCAGAGCGGCCTCGATTTCCTCCTTGATGGTGCTGAAATAGTCAGCGGTCGACGGGCTCTCCGCCATCGGTACCACTGAGTCAAGCGGCAATTCTTCCACAGGGTCGTAGGCAATCTTGGTCAGTCCCGTGAAGAGCTGGTCGCCCTCGGGGATGTTCTTGGTCATGGA
>DEWO01000165.1:3840-4048 GCA_002363695.1 Prevotella sp. UBA3208 | reverse complement strand
AGGTTCAGGCAGTCGTTCCAGTCGGCACGTCCAATCAGCGGCAGGGCGTGCGGGCCGAGGTTCTTGATGACGTGGTCCATGGAGACCTTCAGGTGCTCGAAGAGCGTCACCTCGGAGCCCGGCTGGTTGTCGAAGGGCACCATCTCGTCAAGGATGGAGAAGTCGCCCGTCTCCTTGATGTATGCCACGGTGCCGAAGATGAGCCAGC
>DEWO01000165.1:0-3776 GCA_002363695.1 Prevotella sp. UBA3208 | reverse complement strand
TCGTCGTTGAAGCCGCCGCCGATGTCGTTGTTGCCGCGCTTGGTCAAGGGCTGGTACTGGTGGTAGCAGCCGCCGTCGGGGAACTGTGTCGAGGCGATGTCGATGATGCGCTGGCGGGCACGTGAGGGAATCTGGTGTACGAAGCCCACGAGGTCCTGGTTGGAGTCGCGGAAGCCCATGCCTCGGCCGATGCCGCTCTCGAAGAAGGATGCCGAGCGTGAGAAGTTGAAGGTCACCATGCACTGGTACTGGTTCCAGATGTTGACCATACGGTCCAGCTTCGGGTTGTCCGTCTTCACCTTATATATATTAAGCAGGGCCTCCCAATACTCGCAAAGCTCGGCAAAGGCCTTGTCCACCTTCTCGGTCGTGTCGAGCTCGGCAATGAGGGCGTGAGCCTTGTCTTTGTTGATGACCTGCGGGGCGGAGAATTTCTTGTCCTGTTCGTTTTCGATATAGCCTAAGAGGAACACAAAGTCCTTCTGCTCACCCGGTTGCAGGGTAACCTCGATGTAGTGTGAGGCGATGGGGCTCCATCCGTGGGCGTGGCTGTTGCGTGGCTTGCCCTCGATGACCGCTTCGGGATTGGCGAACTCGTTGTATAGTCCCACGAAGCTCTCGCGGTCGGTGTCGTAGCCCTGTATGGCGCTGTTCACGTGGTAGAAGGCGTAGTGGTTGCGGCGCTCACGGTATTCCGTCTTGTGGTAGATGGTCGAACCCTCAATCTCCACCTCGCCCGTTGAGAAGTTGCGCTGGAAATTCTCCATGTCCGTGGCGGCATTCCACAGACACCACTCCTCAAAGGAGAACAGCTTCAGCTGCTTCACTTCCTTTGACTCGTTCTTCAGTGTCAGCTTCTGTACCTCGGCCCACTTCTTCAGCGGCACGAAGAAGAGAACAGAAGCCTCGACACCATTCTTGCGACCCGTGATGCGGGTGTAGCTCATGCCGTGGCGGCACTCGTAGAAGTCGAGCGGCGTCTTGCAGGGTTTCCACCCCGGGTTCCATACCGTGTCACCGTCTTTCAGGTAGAAGTAGCGGCCGCCGTTGTCCATGGGAACGTTGTTGTAGCGGTAGCGGGTGATGCGGCGAAACTTGGCGTCCTTGTAGAAAGAATAGCCTCCGGCTGTGTTGGAGATGAGAGAGAAGAAGTCTTCGTTGCCCAGGTAGTTGATCCAGGGCCAGGGTGTTTTTGGGTCGGTAATCACATACTCACGGTGTTCGTCGTCGAAGTGACCGTAGCGTTTTTGTTCCATAGTGATGATATTTTTTATGATGTTTAACTTTCCTATTTTTCTATCAGTATGCGGGCGTCAACGGCAACGACATCCTTGTCGTCAGCCAACAGCGGGTTGATGTCCATCTCCTTGATCTCGGTGGCAAAGCGCAAGAGGGTTGACAGACGGACAATGATTTCGGCATACTTCTGCTCGTTGAGTCCTTTCTGTCCGCGTGTGCCCTTGATGATTTTATAGCCGCGCAGCGAGTGAATCATGGAGTATGCCTCGGCATACGACAGCGGGGCCAGACCTGAGCGCACGTCTTTCAGAATCTCGACAAAGATGCCCCCCAGGCCGCACAGCACCACGTGGCCGAAGCGTTCTTCGTACTTGGCGCCGATGAACAGTTCGGTGCCCTTGAGCATCTTCTGAACCATCACGCCCGTGGCATCCTGTATCTTCATCATCCGGTCGAACTCCAAAGCGAGATGCTCTGGGGTGCGGATGTTCAGTGTGACGCCGCCCACGTCGCTCTTGTGTACGGGGCCTACGACCTTTGCCACTACGGGGAATCCCACTTGCTGGGCAAAGGCTATCAACTCGTCTTTTGAGGATGACACCTTTTCAGGGACGATGGGAATGCCTGCGCAGGAAAGAATCTCGCGGACGGTATCCGGCGGCAGGTAGCCGTTTTCCTTGATGCCCATGATAGTCTTGTTCAGCCGCGGAATGTCAATGCCGTACAGCTGCACCTCGGGTGGAGCAGGGGGCGGTGTGGTCATGATTTGAGACAGGGCGGTGGCCAGCGTCACCTCATCCGAGAAGTTGACGTGTCCCTTGGCCAGAAATTCTGCTACCTCAGGGCCTGCGGTGTGCAGGCTGGGCAGGATGGGGAATATGGGTTTCTTGCACTCCTTGATTTTCTGGTGCAGCACCTCATAGGCTTCGTATAGCGTGGTCAGACCGGGGGTGCCGTAGATGACGGCTATGGCATCGATGTTGTCAAAGCGGTGCTCGCAGTAGTCGATGGCGGTGCCCAGAATCTCTGGCGTGCCCGTAGCCAAAATGTCAATGGGGTTGGCTACGCTGGAGCCCGGCAACAGTTTGTTCTTCAGCTCCTCGGCAACCTCACCCTCCAGTTTGGGTACTTCCAGTCCGCCTTTCGACAGGGCGTCGGTCAGCATGACACCAGGTCCACCGGCATGGGTGACGATGGCAAAACGCTTGCCCGTCAGTGGGGGCAATGTCATGATGCAGCCGACGGTGGTCAGTTCTTCGCGGCTGTGACAGCGCACAATGCCTGCCTTGCGGAACAAGGCCTCGACAGCCGAATCGCTGGAAGCAATGGCTCCTGTGTGACTGGATGCTGCCCGACTGCCGCTCTCACTGCTACCGGCTTTGATGGCGGCTATGCGACAGCCCTTGCGAATGAGGCTGGAGGCATGAAACAGTAACTTGTCAGGGTTGGAAATGTTCTCGATGTAGAGCAGCTTGACCTTTGAGTCATGCTGAACGTCAAAGGTGTCGTCCATGTATTGCAGCACGTCCTCGATGCCAATCTGCTTGCCGTTGCCGATGGACCAGACGCTGTTGAACTGCAGTCCCTTGATGACAGCACTCTCCAGAATGAAGACCGCTGTGGCACCCGAGCCCGACACGAAGTCCACGCCCTGCGGACTCAGTTTGGGAATGGGCTGTGTGAACACGCTGTGGTGCTGGCGGTTCAGCAGACCGATGCAGTTAGGCCCGATGAGGGAGGCACCATACTGCTGGCAGATGTCCAGGATGCGCTGCTCCATGAGCGCTCCGGCATGAGTCTCCTCGCCGAAGCCTGCGGAGATGATGATAAATGCCTTGGTGCCCTTGTCGCGTGCCAAGAGCTCTACGGTGTCTGGGCACAACTTGGCAGGAATCACCAATACGGCCAGTTCTGTCGGTGGCAACTCACGGGCATCGTGGAAGACCTTAATGCCCTGAACCTCGTCTTCCTTAGGGTTGACGATACGCAGTGTTCCTTGATAGCCGCCCTGTATGATATTGCGCACGATGGCTCCCCCGGGCTTGTGTACGTTGTTGGAGCCGCCTATGACAACAATAGACTTGGGGTCGAGCAGTTCTCGATTGATCATACCAATACGATGCTTTTGACGGGATGTGAGGCTATTCTGGATTGCGGGAAAAAGTAGCCCAACTTCAGTACAAAGCGGATGGGTGCCCCTTGTTGAACCTCGGTGCCGTCCTGCTCGACATCCAATGCGGGGTCGAAAGGCTTGCCGACGGCAGCGCGGATGTAGTCGCCGAAGGAGGTTCCATCATCGTTGATGGTGCTGATGCAAGCGTTGATAAAGGGCAGTTGGGTGACCAGGAATTTCTGAATGTCGTCGGCCAGCTCGTTGATACGCTCGTCGGCACTCACGGTCTTAGGCTTCTCACCGTCGGTAGCCAGCCATTGTATCAGCGGTTGCAGCTCCTTGTGGGCATCGCGCAGCTGGTAGATGCGCTCGTTCAGCGACAGGAAAGCCCTGACGGCTTCGTTGTAAACCATTTCCTGATCAG
>DEWO01000123.1:15704-17208 GCA_002363695.1 Prevotella sp. UBA3208 | reverse complement strand
AGAAAATACTGACATTGGTCGAGGCCAATGGCGGCTACGAAACCGTACGTTCGGTAGGTATCAGTGCCCCGAGTGGCAATTTCCTGACGGGCAGTATTGAGAATGCCGCCAATCTTCCCTGGAGGGGGATTGTGCCGTTGGCAGCCCTGATGCGTGACAGTCTGGGACTGGCTGTCGCTGTCGGTAACGATGCTCACGTGACAGCGATTGGTGAACGTGTATATGGTTCGGCACATGGTATGCAGAACTTTGTCGTTGTCTCCATGGGGCATGGTGGTGTGGGCAGTTGTTTCTTCTCAAACGGCAAGGCCCACCTCGGTGACTCCGGATCGGCTGGTGAGTTAGGCCATATATGCGTTGAGGACCACGGACGACTTTGCGGTTGTGGCCGACAGGGTTGCCTGGAACGCTACGTGTCTGTCGGCGGTTTGGTCCAGACGGCTCGTGACATCATGGCCGCGAGCAGCGAGGACAGCCTGATGCGTCAGTTGTCCGAACTGACTCCCGAGTCGATAGGCCAATGCTGTGACCAGGGTGACCGGCTGGCTTTGGAGGCTTATCGCCAGACGGGCGAGATGTTTGGAATTGGTTTGTCGTTCTACGCCTCGATAGTCAATCCTGAAGCCATCATACTGACAGGAGGATTGACGAAAGAGTGGAAATGGCTGGAGGAGCCCACTCAGTTGTCGTTCAATGAACATCTGTTCCCCAACCTCAGGGGAAAGGTAGATCTTCTGGTGAGCATCATCACCGATGCAGAGCGTGACGTGATGGGTGCCAGTGCCCTGGCTTGGGAAGTAGAAGAATACTCATTGTTTTTTTAAAGAAGTGAATATAGAAAGTATCAATCAGATTATCGCATCGAAACCCAATCTGAGTACCGCCCTCGGGATGGAGTTTATCTCGACTCCCGAGGACGATACGTGTATGGCCCGTATGCAGGTGGACGAGCGCAACCGGCAGCCTTTCGGATTCCTCAGTGGCGGTGCCTCGCTGGCACTTGCCGAGAATGTGGCCGGGGTAGGTTCCTGTTCGCTCTGTCCGGGCTGTGCCTGTGTGGGTATCGAGGTCAGCGGCTCGCACGTGCAGGCTGTGAGTGAGGGCGACACGGTGACCGCCTACGCCCGTCTGAAACATCGCGGCAAGACGCTGCACGTGTGGACTGTCGACATCAAGAACAGTGCCGGCGAACTGATCAGTTCCGTCCGGGTTACCAACTATATCATCAAGCATCAACGGTAGTCATGAATGGCTTTGCACTTTTTCGTATGCCGTATGCCCGCGAGTGTACGATGCTTGCCGGGGCAGTGCGCGAATACGGGTCGCTGGCTTCGCTCAGTGGGCAGCAAGGATTTGTGGTGGCTCCCTTCGCCGTTTCCGGCGAGGAACCCGTTCTGCTGATTCAGCCCGACGAGGCGGGTGGGGCGTTTCCTGACCTGCCGCTGCAATCCATCGGTGATTCCTGCTCGTCGGACAATAGGGCCGACTATCACATTGATTTCTG
>DEWO01000123.1:8529-15582 GCA_002363695.1 Prevotella sp. UBA3208 | reverse complement strand
GGCGCGGGGCAGGCAACGCCCGTGGAACTGTTCCGCAGGGCGTGTGAACGCTATCCCCGTATGTTCATCTCGCTGGTATATACTCCCCAAAGCGGGCTGTGGCTGGCGGCAACGCCGGAGACTCTGCTCTCGGGCGAAGGCAGACGGTGGCAGACGATGGCACTGGCCGGGACTGTGGCCTGGCAGGACAACGTCGCCTGGGGAGACAAGAACCTGCAGGAGCAACGCTATGTGGCGACCTATATCACGCGACAGTTGGAACGGTTCACGTTCGACTTTACGGAGGACGGCCCCTATACGGCACGAGCCGGGCACCTGGCTCACCTGCGAAGCGATTTCCGTTTCACGCTGAGTGACAGCGCGAGTGTGGGCGAGCTGTTGCACGTGCTGCATCCCACGCCTGCCGTCTGCGGCCTGCCCAAGGAAGCGGCCTTCCGTTTCATTCTGGCCAACGAGCACCATCGCCGTTCGTACTATAGTGGTTTCATGGGCCCCTTCGGACTGCATGAGCAGACCCACCTGTTTGTCACGCTGCGCTGTATGCAGCTGTTCCGCGATGGCTATCGTCTCTATGCGGGTGGCGGACTGCTGACCGACAGCGACGAGGAACAGGAGTGGCAGGAGACAGAGGCCAAACTCGATACCATGCGTAACATTATATATATATAATAATGTATAGTAACAAAGAGAACGTCAATATACTGACAGCCCTGCTGGTGGCTCACGGTGTGCGCCACGCCGTGGTGTGCCCGGGCAGCCGCAACGCCCCCATCGTACATAATCTGAACGAGTGTCCTGACATCCGGTGCTATCCCGTTACCGACGAGCGCTCGGCCGGCTTCTATGCGTTAGGCATGTCGCTGTGCTTAGGCGAGCCGGTGGCCGTGTGCGTGACCTCAGGCTCGGCGCTGCTCAATCTGGCGCCTGCTGTCGCTGAGGCTTATTATCAGCATGTGCCCCTGGTGGCTGTCAGCGCAGACCGCCCGCCGCAGTGGATAGACCAGCTGGACGGTCAGACGATGCCCCAGCCCGACGCCTTGGGCCGTTTCGTCCGCAAGGCCGTCACCCTGCCGGAGCCGCACGACGGCGAGAGCCGTTGGTACTGCAACCGGCTGGTCAACGAGGCACTGATGGAGTGTCGCGGGCCTGTGCACGTCAATGTGCCGATTACGGAACCGTTGTTCGACTTCACGACGCCGGTGCTGCCTGTGGAACGGACGATAGAACTGACGCCTGCCGACATGCCGCCTCACGTGTTGAGCCATGTGTGCCGTATGTTCATGCAGTCCAGACGCCCCATGCTGATAGCGGGGCAGCCCATGAACCCCCACTTGGACGAAGCCGTCTGTTTGGTGAAGGACGACGAGCGCTATGTGCCCGACTTGGTGGTTTACACGGGCGGGAGCATTGTCAGCAAGCGCCTGAAGCACTTCCTGCGCAAGGCCAGGGAGACGTGGGTGGTCAACGCTACGGGCGAGGTGACGGACACCTTCCAGAACGTGACCCGCGTGTTGGTCGGCGACGGCGCGGTGGTGGCCGACCAGATACGCTTCCTGCTGGAGCAGCAGCCCCATCCTTTTGTGCAGCTGTGGGACGAACTGCTGCAGAAGGTTCGCAACCATGCTGAGACTTATGAGCCAGCCTATTCCGAAATGGCGGTGGTGAAGTGCTTTGAATCCCAACTGTCAACTGTCATTGCGAAGCCACACTCGCAAAGCGAGAACTGTCATTGCGAAGCCGCACTCGCAAAGCGAGAACTGTCAACTCATTACGGCAACAGCTCCGCCATCCGGCTGGCCAACATCTATGCACAGCATTCCGTGTGGTGCAATCGCGGGGTCAACGGCATCGAGGGCTCGCTGAGCACAGCCGCCGGCTTCTCCTGCGTGACGGACGACAAGGTGGCCTGTGTCATTGGCGACCTCAGCTTCTTCTACGACCAGAACGCGCTGTGGAACCGGAACCTGCGCGGCAATCTGCGCATCCTGCTGCTGAACAACGGACGGGGCGCCATCTTCAATATGCTGCCCGGTCTGGAGCAGAGTGCTGCCCGCGACGCGCTGGTCGCTGCCGAGCATCAGACGACGGCCGAGGGCATCTGCCGCCAGAACGGAGTGGCCTATCAGCGTGCCACGGACATGGACGAGGCGCGGCAGGGCATCGGCTGGCTGCTGCATACGGAAAGTGAGCACCCCCTGTTGTTGGAAGTGCTCACCGATGCGGCAGAGGACGAACGGGTCCGTCGGGCCTATTACCAATCGCTTAGTATTTGAATGACGAGCCGCCTACGAACTCGCGCATGATGGAGGTGGGCGGTATCTCCTTGTCGCTGACGGGCAGGAAGTAGTGTATGAACTTCAGCAGCCGGTGAGCCTCGGCGTACTCCGGACAGTTCTTGGGCACCTGCGACAGTATGAGCTCGGCGTGGGTGCGCAGCACGGCGAACTCGATGTTCAGCGCCGAGTTGAACATGACGTCGGCCGTCTCCTGGTAGGGGAATATCCACCGGTCTTCCGCCTCGCAGACGTTCTTCCACTGGCTGATGGTCTGCCGGGCGGTGTAGGCTCCCTTGTTGTAGTCGCGTATAATGCGGCGCAGCAGCCGGTTGTCGCGGACGGGAATCCAGTTGTGGTCGTCCAGCGAGATGCTGGTCAGCGCCGATATGTATATCTTGTATTTCCTTGCGTCGTCAATCTTCTGCGTCAGCAGCGGGTTCAGCGCGTGGATGCCCTCTATGATGAGTACCGTGTCGGGCGACAGCTTCAGCCGCTTGCCGTTCCACTCGCGCTGTCCCGTGACGAAGTTGTACTCCGGCACCTCCACGCGCTCGCCCTGCATCAGCCGCAGCAGGTGGTCCTCCAGCAGCGAGTACTCCACCGTCTCGATGTTGTCAAAGTCGTAGTCGCCGTTGGGCAGCCGGGGCGTGTCGGCGCGGTTGACGAAGTAGTCGTCCGTCGAGAACGACAGCGGCCTCAGTCCGCAGGCTAGCAGCTGTATGCTCAGTCGCTTGCAGAACGTGGTCTTGCCCGACGAGCTGGGACCCGTGATGAGCACGATGGGGTTGCGGCCGTGACTCTTCTCGCAGCGGTCGAAGATGTCTTCGGCTATCTGCACTATCTTCTTCTCCTGCAGGGCCTCCGAGACCTGTATCAGCTCCGACGCGTGACCGCGCTGGATGGCTTTGTTCACGTCGCCGGCGTTCGACAGCCGCATGATGATGTCCCAGCGCGTCTTCTCGGCAAACATACCGAACGTCTTGGGCTGGTCCACCTTCTCGGCCAGCCGCGTGGGATTGTTCCAGTCAGGCACGCGCAGCAGCAGGCCCTGCTCGTAGCGCTCCAGCCCCCACACCGTCAGGTATCCGGCCGAGGGCACCAGCGGACCGTAGTAGTAGTCGACGGTGTCGCCCAGCGTGTAGTAGTCGCTGTATATCTGTCCGCTGGTCTCCAGCAGCTTCACCTTGTCCGAGAATCCGCGGTCGGTGAACACGCGCACGGCCTCCTCGTTGGTGGCCTCGGTGCGGCGGAAGGGCATGTCCAGGGCTATAATCTCCTTCATGCGCTGGCGGATGCGGCTCACGTCGTCATCGGTCAGCAGCTCAGGCGTGCGCTTCTTGAAGTTGCAGTAGTAGCCGCGGCACAGCGAGTGCTCCACGAAGAGCTTCGAGCCGGGGAAAAGGTCCTGCGTGGCCTTGTAGAGCACGAAGCTCAGCGAGCGCACGTAGGCGCGGTGCCCCGAGCCGTCGCGGGCATCCAGAAACTCCACGTCGCGGTTCTGGTAGACGCGGAACTTCAGTCCCTGCGACACGTTGTTGACCTTGGCCGACACCACGGGGTAGGGCAGCCGGATGTCGTCCTGAAACTCCTGATAGATGTCGAGCAGCGACGTTCCCTCCTGAAACGACTTCGTCACCCCCGTATTCTTACAGCGTATTTGTAGCATAGTTATCGGTATTTTTGCCTGCAAAGATACAAAATTGTGCTGACGTGGCAAAGTTTTCCCCAAAAATCCTTTGCCGTTTTTTAAACATTGTGTATGGCGCAGAGGTGTTACTCCTTCATAGTTGCCGGCAGGGAAGTGATTTTTTTGTGCAAAAGTTTAGTGTGAATTGTTTTTAGCCAGTTAGGAAAGTTTTGTTTCCAAGTTGGGTACTTATGTTTCCAACTTGGGTACATAAGTTCCTAACTTGGGTACACATGTTCCCAACTTGGAAACATAAAATTCATACCTACTAAAAAACTTCTTTCCCATGTTATTTTTTTGTGCAAATCCTTTGCGGTTTGAAATAAACTATGTAACTTTACCCACAGTTAAAGACAGTTGGCTAAGGAAATACGTTAAGGATAATTCCCTCCATATTGCGGCTTTCTGGGACACTAGGCGCGAGCCGAAAAACCAAGTTCGGCAGACTGAGTAGTGCTGAAAATAACAGCTGTTAACCCCACTGGTTTCTATCTTTTTTCTTCAATTATTTGGATTATCGGTCGGTTTGTACTACCTTTGCAGGCAAAAACCGAAAGATGATGGAACAGAGACAATGGAAAGAGATTAGGAAGTTCGAAGAGATACGCTTCGAGGAGTATGAGGGCATCGCCAAGATTACCATTAACCGGCCGCGCTATCGCAACGCCTTCACGCCGCGCACAACGCTGGAGCTGAGTCAGGCGTTTGCCGAGTGCAGGGAGCTGCAGCGCATCCGCGTGGTGCTGCTGACGGGACAGATGAGCGAGGTGCCCGAGGGACAGCGGCCGGAGGACGTGAAGCACGCGTTCTGCTCGGGTGGCGACATGCACGTGAAGGGTCGCGGCGGGTATATCGACGACGAGGGCGTGCCCCGGCTGTCGGTGCTCGACGTGCAGATGCAGATTCGCCGGCTGCCGAAGCCGGTCATTGCCATGGTCAACGGCTATGCCATCGGCGGCGGCCACGTCTTGCACCTGGTGTGTGACCTGACCATTGCCTCGGAGAATGCCGTCTTCGGGCAGACGGGGCCCAAGGTGGGGTCGTTCGACGCCGGCTTCGGCTCGTCATACCTGGCCCGCATCGTGGGTCAGAAGAAGGCCCGCGAGATATGGTTCATGTGCCGCCAGTACTCGGCCCGCGAGGCTGAGCAGATGGGCATGGTGAACAAGGTGGTCCCCCTGGCCGAGTTGGAGGACGAGTGCGTGCGCTGGGCGCAGCAGATGATGATGCACTCGCCCATTGCCCTGCGCATGATTAAGGCGGGGCTGAACGCCGAGCTTGACGGTCAGGCCGGCATTCAGCAGCTGGCCGGCGACGCCACGATGCTGTACTACTTTCTGGACGAGGCCCAGGAGGGTGGCCGCGCGTTCCTGGAGAAACGCAAACCTGACTTCGACCAATATCCGCAGATACCATGAAGATAACGATAGAGGAGCGCGTGCTCCACTTCTGTCAGCCCGCGGGCACCAGCCGCGGCGTGTATACCGAGCGTCGGCTCTGGCTGGTCACCGTGACCGACGGCCGGCGCACAGGGGTAGGCGAGTGTGCCCCACTGCCGAAGCTGTCGTGCGACGATATTCCCCATTATGAAGCAGTCCTCCGCTGCTTCTGCGACCGCATAGAGCAGACGGGCGAGATACCCTACGACGACCTGCGCGACTACCCCTCGATGCTCTTCGGTCTGGAGACCGCCCTGCTCGCCATGAAAGGTCCTTGTCCTGAGGTCGGCGGCGCACAGCTGCCAGTGCTCTTCGACACCCCCTTCAGCCGCGGCGAGGTCGGCATCCCCATCAACGGACTGGTGTGGATGGGCAGCTACACCGAGATGGAACAGCGCATCGAGGACAAGCTCCGCCAAGGCTTCCGCTGCATCAAGCTCAAGATTGGCGCCATCGACTTCGACGCCGAGCTGGCCCTGGTCAAGAAAATCCGCCAGCGCTTCGGCCCCCGCGAGGTCGAGTTGCGCGTCGATGCCAACGGTGCCTTCCCCTTCGGCGAGGCCCTCTATAAACTCGAGCTGTTGTCGCAGTACGCCCTGCACTCCATCGAGCAACCCATCAAGGCCGGCCAGTGGGCCAACATGGCCGAGCTGTGCCGCGAGTCGCCGCTGCCTATCGCCCTGGACGAAGAGCTGATAGGCGTCAACGACCCCGACCAGAAGCGCCAGATGCTGAACATCATCAAGCCCCGCTACATCATCCTCAAGCCCTCGCTGCACGGCGGCATGACGGGCTGCCGCGAGTGGATAGAAACCGCCCGTGACATGCAGATAGGGTCGTGGATTACGTCGGCGCTGGAGAGCAATGTCGGGCTGAACGCCATCGCCCAGTTCTGCAGCTCGGTCTACGGTCCCGACATCCGAATGCCTCAGGGCTTAGGAACGGGCCTGCTGTTCACGGACAATATCCCCATGCCACTCGAGATACGCGGCGAGAAACTTTATGTCGTCAGCCGATGACCTTAGAAGCGTTCCTTGATGAGTGGAATAACCCATCGCCGACGGTGCTGGTGCACACCAGCGGCTCCACAGGCAAACCCAAGCCCATGCAGGTCGAGAAGCGCCGCATGGAGGCCTCGGCCCGCATCACCTGCCGCTTCTTAGGCTTGCACGAGGGCGACACCGCCCTGCTGTGTATGCCGCTCGACTACATTGCCGGCAAGATGATGGTCGTGCGGGCGCTGACCTGTGGCCTGCGGCTCGTCAGTACCGAGCCCAAAGGAACCCCGGAATGGGACGGATTCATAGACTTCGCAGCGATGGTGCCCCTACAAGTTTACAACTTGCTGAACGACCCTGCAGGTCGTCAGCGCCTGCGCCAGATACGCCACCTCATCATCGGCGGCGGAGCTATCGACGACACCCTGGCCCGCCAACTGGCCGACTTCCCTCATCACGTCTGGAGCACCTACGGCATGACCGAGACCCTGTCGCACATTGCCCTGCGCCGGCTCAACGGGCCCGACGCCAGCGACTGGTACACCCCCTTCGACGGCGTCACCCTCTCGCTGACCGACGACGGCTGTCTGGTCATCAACGCCCCAGCCGTCCACGACGGCCCGCTGGTCACCAACGATATAGCCGAATGCAAC
>DEWO01000123.1:0-8454 GCA_002363695.1 Prevotella sp. UBA3208 | reverse complement strand
GAGAACGCTCCACGCCGAACGCTTCGTGCGCCACGCAGCGATTCCGCATCCTGGGCCGCAAGGACAACGTCATCTGCTCCGGCGGCATCAAGATTCAGATAGAAGAAGTGGAGCGACGGTTGCGTCCACACCTGCACGTACCTTATATAATAACGAAGGCCCCAGACGAAAAACTCGGCGAGCAGGTCGTGCTGCTCACCGAGTCGAAAGCTGTCGGGGACGTGCTGGCCGCTTGTCGCCTGCACCTGCCCAAGTACTGGGTGCCCCGTCGTATCTTGTCCGTAGACCGTCTGCCCCTCACGGAGACAGGAAAGCCTGCCCGCCGCGAGGCCGAACGGATGGCTATGACTCCCGATAGAAGTCCAGCGCCTCTTTGATTTCCTCCTCCGTCGCCGTCTGGTTGATGCGTATGTCGCCGATGCCGCCCAGCAGCGTGAAATTGATGTCGCTGCCCGTATTCTTCTTGTCGTGGTGCATCAGTTCCAGCAGGTGCGGGTAGTCGTCGCACGTGATGGTCATACGGCCGTAGTGCTCCAGGATGAACGACACCGTCTGGCGCATCTTGTCCTGCGGAAATCCCGTCTTGACGCACGACAGCCACAACTCGACTATCAGTCCCCACGCCACGGCATATCCGTGCAGCACGGGGCGGCGCTCCAGCGCCAGCGACTCGAAGGCGTGGCCCGCAGTATGACCCAGGTTCAGGGCTTTGCGGATGCCTTGCTCCGTAGGGTCTTCCAGCACGATGCGCTGCTTGACGGCCACGCTGTCGGCCAGCATCTGTCCGAGTTCTCTGAGCGCACTGACCTCTTTGAGCCCTTTGAACTCATAGCTCAGCAGCTCTGCCCACATCGGCTCGTTGGAGATGAGCCCGTGCTTCAGCATCTCGGCATAGCCCGACAGCAGGTTCTCCCGGTCCATCGTCTTCAGGAATATGGTGTCGAGAATCACAGAACGGGCGTTGTTGAAGACGCCAATCTCGTTCTTCAGACCGCCGAAGTTGATGCCCGTCTTACCGCCCACGCTGGCGTCGACCATCGACAGCAGCGTGGTGGGGATGTTGATGTAGGAGATGCCCCGCTTGAAGGTCGAGGCGGCAAATCCGCCCAGGTCGGTCACCATGCCGCCGCCCAGGTTGACCATCAGCGAGTGGCGCGTGGCCCCAAGGCGTTGCAGCTCGCTCCACACGTGGCTCAGCGAGTCGAGCGTCTTGTTGGCATCGGTAGCCCCGATGGTGATGTTCTGGGCTGGTTTCATACAGCTATATCCCGCCACGACGGGCAGGCATAGACGGCGGGTGGTCTCGTCAGTCAGTACGAACAGACGGTCGTAGTTGCACTCGGCAATGGCCTGACTCAGCGATTGTTCCAATTCTTGCGATATGATTACTTTTTGTGCTTCCATCAGCGTGCAAAATTAATATAAAAAAGTGTAACTCGTATCGAAAAAGGGGAATAATTGTAGATATTACATTAATTTTGTACCGACAGCATTAAACTTTTTAACGGACAGTTCGTCATAAACGGTATAAGGTAAAAAAAGTAAAACGATAAAAACGCAAAAAGATAACAATGAGACGGCTGATATTACTCTTGCTGATGCCTCTGGCAGCCCTAACGGCTATGGCGCAACGCCACGTGACAGGAACCGTAGTGGAAAACGAAACGGGCGATGCCCTGCCCCAGACCACCGTCAGACTGCTCCGCACGGACAGCACGCTGGTAAAGGGTGCGCTGACAGGGTTGGACGGAAGGTTCGAACTGAAGGCTCCCTCAGCAGGAAAATATATCGTGCAGGTGACGTGCGTAGGCTTCAAGCCCTATACCAAGCGTGTCAACGTCAGCGGCGACAAGAACGTGGCACTGGGTACCATCACGATGAAGCCCGACGCCGTCATGCTGAAGGGAGCCACCGTTACGGGTCAGGCTGCTAAAGTCACACTGAAGGCCGATACCTTTGTCTACAACGCATCGGCTTATCGCACACCTGAGGGTTCGGTGGTAGAAGAGTTAGTCAAGCGTCTGCCTGGTGCTCAGGTGGATGACGACGGCAAGATTACCATCAACGGCAAGGAGGTCAAGAAGATTATGGTCGACGGCAAGGAATTCATGACGGGCGATACCAAGACGGCTATGAAGAATCTGCCTACCTCTATTATAGAACGCGTGAAGGCTTACGACCAGAAGAGCGACCTGGCTCGTGTCAGCGGTATTGACGACGGCGAGGAAGAAACGGTCCTTGACTTCGGCATCAAGCAGGGCATGAACAAGGGTCTGATGCTCAACGCCGACCTGGCGAAGGGTACAAAGGACCGCTATAGTGGCCGCATCTTCGGCGGATGGATGAAGGACGACATGAAGATATTCCTCATGTCCAGCGCCAACAATGTCAACGACATGGGCTTCGGCATGGGCGGAGGCGGCTGGGGCCGCGGCCGTCAGGGACTGACCGCCACCAAGATGACGGGTGTCAACCTGAACTACGAGAAGAAGGACAAGCTGAAGCTGGATGGTAGTATCCGCTGGAACCACAGCGACGGCGACGCTTCCGTGCGTCGTTCTACGGAGAACTTCCTGAGCAGCTCGGCTTCCACCTTCGGCAACTCGCTTAACAGCAACATGACGCGAAGCAACAGCTGGGACGCCCGACTGCGACTGGAATGGACGCCCGACTCGATGACGAACATCATGTTCCGGCCCAACTTCCGATACAACTCTAACGACGGCGTGAGCGAGGGCACCAGTGCCACCTTTGACGCCGACCCTTACAGCATACGCAACATCACCGACCCACTGAGACAGTTGGACGACCTGCTGGCTGAGGACGTGGTCAAGAACAGCAACATGAGCAACTCGGTGACCTACAGCGACTCCAAGTCGGTAGGCGGCAACTTGCAGCTGAATCGTAAGCTCAGCACCAACGGACGCAACATCACGCTGCGCCTGGGAGGTAACTACGGCGAAGGCATGAGCAAGTCGTTCTCCAACGACTCCGTGAACTACTACCAGTTCGCCCACGACTCAATCTATCAGGCTAATCGTTATGCGGTGACGCCCACCAAGAACTGGAACTACAGCCTGCGTGCCACCTACAGCGAGCCCATCTTCAACCGCGTCTACCTGCAGTTCTCGTACCAGTATCAGTACAGATATACGAAGAGCGATCGTGACACCTACGACTTCAGCAAGCTCGGCCTGCCGTTCTTCAGCATCGTACCCGACTATCGTAACTGGGGCGGCTACCTGAATATGTTAGGCTCGAAACCTATGGAAGACTATCTGGACGACAACTTGAGCCGCTTCTCGGAGTATAAGAACTACATCCACACGGCCGAGATTGCCCTGCGCGTCACCCGCAAAGGCTACAACCTGAATGTGGGCTTCCAGGTGCAGCCCCAGAAATCACATTTCATACAGGACTATCAGGGTGTTCATGCCGATACGACCCGAACGGTCACCAACGTGTCGCCAACGGCCGACTTCCGCTGGAAAATCTCCAAGGTCAGCCAGCTGCGATTCACCTATCGCGGCACCAGCAGCCAGCCTTCCATGACTGACCTGCTCGACATCACCGACGACTCCAACCCACTGAACATCCGCAAGGGTAACCCGGGACTGAAACCCTCGTTCACCCAGAACTTCCGCCTGTTCTACAACAACTATATCCAGAACCACCAGCGTAGCATCATGGCACACGTCAACTTCTCGACGACGCGCAACAGCATCTCGAACATGACAACCTACGATCCCGTTTCAGGTGGTAGGACTACTAAGCCCGAGAACATCAACGGCAACTGGAATATCTTCGGTATGTTCATGTTCAATACCGCTGTCGACTCGACGGGCTACTTCAACATCAACACCTTCACCACCGTGCGCTATGCCAACAATGTGGGCTACATCAGTCTGGATCGCACTTCCGACTCGCAGGAGTCTACCACCCGTTCCACCACGCTGGGCGAGCGCATCTCAGGCAGCTATCGCAACGACTGGCTGGAGTTCGAGCTGAACGGCTCACTGGAGTATCTGCACGCCCGCAGCGTCTTGCAGGAGAACAACAACATGGACACCTGGACCTACTCTTATGGTGGCAGCGTCATGCTGACAGCACCCTGGGGCACCCAGTTGTCGACAGGCTTGAACATGAACTCACGCCGTGGCTACAATGATGCCTCGATGAACACCAACGAACTCATATGGAATGCCCAACTGTCCCAGTCGTTCCTGCGTGGCAATGCGCTGACGGTGTCTCTGCAGTTCTACGACATCCTGCACCAGCAATCTAACTTCAGCCGTGCTCTGACGGCCATGCAGCGCAGCGATACCGAGTATAACGCCATCACCAGCTATGCCATGCTGCACGTCATCTATAAACTCAACATCTTTGGCGGCATGTCCAGTATGCGTGGCCCTGGCGGTCGCGGTGGCTTCGGCGGAGGCCGTGGTGGTCGCGGAGGCGGTGGCTTCGGCGGTGGCCGTGGAGGAAGATTCTGAGAAAAGTAAAAGCGTAAGAAGGCAATATGGACGAGAAACAATGTGTTGAACTGTTGGAGCACCACGGGGTGAAGGCTACGGCCAATCGTATTGTGGTCGTCAAGGCTCTGGCTGCTGCTGACCGCCCTATGTCGCTGTCAGAGCTGGAATACCAGATACTGACCATCGACAAGTCGGGTGTCTTCCGTGCGCTGACCTTGTTCAAAGAGCACCACTTGGTGCACGTTATTGAGGACGGAGGTGACGGGGTGCGCTACGAATTGTGTCACAGTCACGACGACCACGTGGACGACGACCTGCATGTGCACTTCTATTGCGAACAGTGCCGTCGCACCTATTGTCTGGAAGACATTAAAATACCGCCAGTACAACTGTCTGACGGTTTTGAGATGCACTCTGTCAACTACCTGGTCAAGGGCATCTGCCCCCACTGCAAAGCAAGAAGATAGAATAACGGGAAGATATAGTAGAAAAAGAAAAAAGGGATGAGCCAGGGCTCATTCCTTTTCTTGTCTGTCGTCGATGTTGTCGCCCTCTGTCGGAGCCATCTCCTCCTCGAAGTCCGTGATGCCAGCCTTGACGAGAATGTCGTACCACTGGATGAGCTTCTTGATGTGGCTGTTCTGCACACGGTCCTGATCCCACTCGGGCAGCACCTTCGTGAAGTAGTCGTGCAACTCCTGGGGTGAAGCCTTGTGGAAGTCCACGCTGGCGGGCTTTCCATTTTCCAGGTCGCGCATCGAGGCCAGCACCTTCATCAGGGGCACGTCGTCTGTCTCGGTGAACATGGCGATATCGGCCAGCGACGTGATGCGGTCCGTACCAAAGGCGGGCATACGCTTATGGGTGTCATCCAAGGCCTCGACGATGAGGCTGTTCTTGGCGCGTGATACGAGCTTGTAGAGTCCGGGCTTGCCGGAGATTGCTAAAATGGTCTGTTTCATGTTTTCTTCTTTTTCTTTTATATTTTTCGTTATGTCGTTATTCCGTTATTCCGTCCTAACGTCGTTAATAGTTGCTCAATCTGTTGGTCAATGTCGGTCTTTCCGTCGTTGACGATTTCGTAGTCGGCACGTTGCTTGACTTGTTCCTGAGGCCACTGGCGGGCCATCCATTGCTGTGCCTTCTCGCGGCTGATGCCGTCGCGCTGCATGACGCGTGCTATGCGCACTTCTTCAGGCGCTGTGACCACCACCACCATGTCCACCAGTTGGTCGGCACCCGACTCATACATGATGGCACTCTCCATCCACAGCATTCCGCTCTGACGGAAGTCCTCGAAGACGGCCGGATGGATGATGGCGTTCATGGCCCGCTTGTTGGCCTCGCTGGCCAGCAGGAACCGGCTCATGGCGGCTTTGTCCAACGAGCCTATCAGACTGACGAGCTGTTGCTGCAGGGTGGGCGAGGTGCGTATCAGCCGTTTGGCTGCTGCGTCGCAGTCATAGACTTCGATGCCGTGTAGTGCCAGTCGTTTGCACACGTAGCTCTTGCCCGATCCGATGCCTCCTGCAATACCTATCTTCATTCCTGTTCCTCTATGAGGTAGTCTACTTGTTTGGTGCTGAGGATGGCCCTGCTGATGCCCTGTGGCACTTTGCGCAGGTAGATGTTACACTTCTCCGAAGGCTTCTGCTCTATCTCCAGATAGTCGGCCACTACGATAAAGTCTTCTGCCTGCAGCGACTTGATGAGGTTGACACCGGCCACAAAGTTCACGTTCACCTTGGCGGGGAATGTTCTGAGCACCTTACCTTTGGGCAGGTTCAGACATTTGATAGGGACGCCGATACTCTCTTCCGTTAGCACGTCCGTATGGAATGCTATCTTGATGTGCTCTGGCACAATCTTGACATCTGACGGATGGGCCATCTTGCAGGTAATAGTCAGCGTGTCGCGGAATCCCACGTAGTTCAGCGGTTCCGTATATACCACGCGGATGCTGTCCATCTTTTCGTGCGACGCATAGACGTCGACACTGTCAGGCGAGAATTTGACGTCAGAGATATAGTACAGCTGTTCTGGTATCACACGTCCTGTCCAGGAGACGGGCACGCGTTTGCGCTCACCGTTGTTATAGAAGAACTCCAGTTTCTCGGGCTTGATGGTGGTAATCTTCGTCGACATCTCCAGCTTTTGCTCGGCTATGCGCTTGAGTTCTGATCCAGAGACAATGCCGCCACCGTTTCCCCTGTCGTAGTTCTTGTAGTTGATGTTCAGCGCGGGCCTGCGCTCTCCGTAGAGGTACGACAGCAGCAGCCACCCCTTGTCGCGCACGGTGACGTGGATGGTGTCGATGCTGGCCGAGGTGAGCACCACGTTCTTGGGAATGTTGGTGATGCGTACAGGCACCGCCAACTCCTTCTCGTACGTCTCGTTGAGCGTCATGATGAGCCAGATGACAGCCGACAGGAACAGGAAGAACAAGAATACAAAAAATTGCTTGTTCATGTTGCTGAACAAGAAACTCCTGATACTCCTGAATACCTGACTCATTCTGTGACCTATGCCCTATTTCTGCATCGGTGTGCTGGTGGTGTCCTTGAAGACATAGCCCTTGTCCACCTTGATGACTACGCCGTCGGCAATCTTCACCTCGATGATGCCTGTTGCCAGGTCAATCTTCTTGACGGTGCCATAGATGCCGCCACCGGTGATGACCTCAGTGCCCTCGGCCAGCGAGTTCTGAAAGTTCTGAATCTCCTTCTGGCGCTTCTGCTGGGGACGAATCATAAAGAAATACATGATGGCGAAGATGGCTACCATCATCAGGATGAAACTCATGCCGCCGCCTTGTGCGGCCTGGGCTGCTAAAATAATCTGTGACATTTATTTACAATTTAAAAGTTTACGATTTATTTTGCTGTTTTTATTTGTCGCTTCTGACGCTTTTCAGCAGTCGTCCTGACTCTACCAGGTGGTGCGCAATGGCGTCCAGCATACCGTTGATATAGCTGGCGCTGCGTGGGGTGGAGTATATCTTGGCGAGCTCCACAAACTCGTTGATGGTTACGCTGACGGGGATGCTTGGGAACGTCAGTATCTCGGCGATGGCTATCTGCATGATGACGATGTCCATGTAGGCCAGTCGTGAGAAATCCCAGTTCTGTGACGCCTCGCTCATGTAGTGCTGATACTCGTCGGCATTCATGATGGTGGCGCGGAACAACTTGCGGGCATAGTCCTTGTCCTCCTCCGAGTCGTACTCGGGCAACAGTGCCTGCGAGGCACCGTTCTTCTCCTCGAAGCGCTTGATGGTCTTCACCACGAAGGTGTCCACTACCTCCTTGTCGTCGTTCCAGTAGAGGCTCTTCTCCTCCAGCAGTGCGTCCAGCGACTCATTCTGCTCTATGAGGGTACGATACAGCCTCCGCCACAGTTCGCGGTCTGCCTGGTAGTCATCCTCTTCTGCGTCCATGTACTCCTTATAGATGTCGCACGCTGTAATCTGGGTATATATCTTCTTTATGAACTCCGGCTCGTCGTTCCACGATATCTTCTGGGTCTCCATGAAGTCCAGGAGTGTTTTGTTCTCCTCCAGCTGTAGTGCAAAGCGGTTGTCGGCAAACTTGCGCGACGGCATGGGAGTCCCCTCACGCTTGGCCCTCGACTCCGCTACTTCCAGATGACGGCGCGACTCACGTGTGATTGCCACGATGAGTGCCAGCATATAGTTATACAAGTCGTATGCTTTCGACAGACTGAAGAGCAATTCCTTCTCCGCCGTGTCTATGTTTTTACTGCCGTTCTGATAGTAGGCATAGGTCAGTTGCACTACCTTTGTTCTAATCAATTCTCTATTAATCATAGTCTTTTTCTTATGCTGTGATACTCTTATCAGACTGCAAAGGTACGAATAAGCGAGCGAAAAACCAAAAGAATTGTGGATTTTTTCTCTCAACTCTCTTATTGACCTTGGTCGCTTTGTACCATTAGGTTAACGTGAGTTCGACGTAAGGCT
>DEWO01000117.1 GCA_002363695.1 Prevotella sp. UBA3208 | reverse complement strand
GCTCCGGCACCTTCGTTCTGGTCAAAGGGCTTGCCTGTCCATAGTGTGATGTCGTTCAGGTGAATCAGACAGGTATCTGTACCGCCATAGACCAATGCTCCCAACTTGCCGTTGCCAATGGGCAGCGACTCTTCGAAATACCGGGCCGGGTGGTCATACCATAGCCGCATGGGCAGCTGCTTCTGTGCTGTTGCCATTGCCGTCGTCAGGCTAAGAACAAAAAAGGAGAACCACCGTGATTCTCCTTTCAGTATGTTATGCATCGATATTCGCATAGGTCGCATTCTTTTCGATGAATTGTCTTCGCGGCTCTACGTCGTCGCCCATCAGCATGGAGAATATTTCGTCTGCCTCTGCAGCATTTTCGATGGTGACCTGTTTCAGCAGGCGGTTCTCCGGATTCATGGTCGTCTCCCACAACTGCTCGGGATTCATCTCACCAAGACCTTTGTAACGTTGGGTGTGCAGGGCTGAGGCATTCTCGTCACCGTCTACGTACTTGTCAATGAAGGCCTGGCGTTGCTGGTCGGTATAGCAGTATTCCGAGAACTTCTTATAAGTACATTTATAAAGAGGTGGAGTGGCGATGTAGAGGTGCCCCTCCTGAATGACCTTCGGCATGAAACGGTAGAAGAGCGTCATGATGAGCGTGTCAATGTGTGAACCATCAACATCGGCATCGGTCATGATGATAATCTTGTCATAGCGCAGCTTGTCGACATTGGCTTCCTTGGAGTCCTCTCCGTCCACACCGAAGCGTACACCGATGGACTGGATGATGTTCATGACGGACTCGGCCTCGAACACACGGTGCCACTGTACCTTTTCTACGTTCAGAATCTTACCGCGCAACGGCAGGATGGCCTGGAAGTGACGGTCGCGGCCCTGCTTGGCTGAACCGCCTGCCGAGTCACCCTCGACGAGGAAGATTTCACATTCCTTCGGGTCTTTGTTGGAGCAGTCTGCCAGTTTGCCGGGCAGTCCGCCACCCGTCATGGGGTTCTTGCGCTGCACACTCTCGCGGGCCTTGCGGGCTGCGATACGTGCTGTGGCGGCGAGGATGACCTTCTCGCAAATGGTATGAGCCTCCTTCGGGTGTTCCTCCAGAAAGTTGGTCATGGCTTCACCAACAGCCTTCTGTACGGCACCGTTGACCTCCGAGTTACCCAGCTTGGTCTTGGTCTGACCCTCGAACTGGGGTTCTGCCACCTTCACGGAGATGATGGCTGTCAGGCCCTCGCGGAAGTCATCTTGGGCCACCTCAATCTTGGCCTTCTCAATCTGCTTGCGCAACTGGTCGTCCTCGTCGGCATACTTCTTCAGCGTACGGGCCAGGGCAATGCGGAAACCGGTCAAGTGGGTACCGCCTTCGATGGTGTTGATGTTGTTGACGTATGAGTGGATGTTCTCTGAGTAGTCACTGTTATACAGCAGGGCCACCTCAATGGGAACACCGTCCTTCTCGGTTTTGAGACAGATGGGGTCGCCGATGATGGACTGACGGTGACGGTCCACGTAGCGCACAAATTCCTTCAGTCCCTCCTTGGCGTGGAAGACCTCGGGCTCCTTCAGGTTGCCTTCCTCGTCCGGACGCAGGTCGGTCAGCGTAATGGTGATGCCGGCGTTCAGATAGGCCAGTTCGCGCATACGACGTGCAATGATGTCGTATTTGTATTCTGTAGTCGTAAAGATGGTGGCGTCGGGCCAGAACTGCTGGCGTGTACCCGTCTTGTCGGTGTCGCCCACAATTTTGACATCGTACAGGGGCTTGCCCTTCTCGTACTCCTGCTGGTAGATGTGGCCGTTGCGGAACACTTGTGACATCATGTGTGTAGACAGTGCGTTCACACAACTCACACCCACACCGTGCAGACCACCGGACACCTTGTACGAGCCCTTGTCGAACTTACCGCCTGCGTGCAGGACAGTCATAACGACTTCCAGGGCTGACTTGTGCATCTTCTCGTGCTCGTCAACGGGAATACCACGGCCGTTGTCTTGTACGGTGATGGAGTTGTCTTCGTTAATCGTTACTTCAATATGGGTGCAGTAGCCCGCCATCGCTTCGTCGATAGAGTTGTCGACAGTCTCGTTGACGAGGTGGTGCAATCCTTTTTCGCTAATGTCGCCAATGTACATTGCAGGGCGCTTGCGCACTGCTTCCAAGCCCTCGAGCACCTGAATGTTGCTCGCGGAGTAATTACTTGCTTTGTTCAGTTCTTCTGCCATTGTTTACTAGTAGGTCTTAATAGGATGCAAAATTACGAAAAAAAAATAACTTAAACGAAAGAAAAGTGTTTATTTTTTATAAAAATAAAAGCCGAACTCTTTCGCGGAGTACGGCTTCTTTATGCATTGGGTTAATTCTCTTATCCCAGTTTGCTGATGTGCTGAGCAAGACTTGACTTCAGGTTGGCAGCCTTGTTCTTGTGGATGATGTTGGTCTTGGCCAACTTGTCCAGCATCTTCTGTACTTTGGGGTACAGGGCGGTTGCCTCTTCCTTGTTTGTCATAGCACGCAGCTTGCGAACGGCATTGCGCATCGTTTTTGCATAGTAGTGATTGTGCTCTGCCTTTTTTTTGTCCTGACGAATTCTCTTCAGGGATGATTTGTGGTTTGCCATTTTAATTTTTAATTTTTAAATGTTTAAATGTACTTAAAGCTTATGGGTCTTGCGTCTTGGCAGACTGCCCTGGGCGGACTCCGAAGAGCCCTCCGCCACCTTTTCCAATCAAATGGTAGCACTTGGCTGTGCAGATGACGGATTTAATGTAGTCCCTAGGAGAGTCGAACTCCTCTTTAGAGAATGAAAATCTCTCGTCCTAACCGATAGACGAAGGGACCAGCCTTCTTAAAGCGGGTGCAAAGGTACGGCAATTTTTCCAATTGACCAAATTTTCTTGAAAAAAAATGTGAAATGTGGATTATATTTCGTAACTTTGCCCTCATGTTGGTAAGTACGGAAGCTATAGTGCTCCATGCGCTGAAGTATGGTGAGACCAGGGTCATCGTCGACGTGTTCACGAAGACTGCCGGCCGTGTGTCGCTGATAGCTACGCTGCCCAAAACGCAGAAGGCGCGTCTGAAGAAGCAGTACTTCCAGCCTATGACGCTGCTCGAAATTACCTATGAGGAACATCAGCGGGCGCAGTTGCAGCGCCTGAAGGATGCCCGTCTGCTGACAGCCTGGTCCTCTATACCGTTTCAGGCGGACAAGTTGGCGCTGGCCTTGTTCTCTGCCGAGTTCCTTTATTATGCCTTGCGCTCTGAGCAACAGGACGAGTTGCTGTTCAAGTTTATCGGCGACTCCATGCTGTGGCTAGATGCGGCCTCGCAGGGGTATGCCAATTTCCATCTGGTGTTCCTGATGCGTCTCTCCCGATTCCTGGGCTTCTATCCTAACTTGGACGACTATCGGCCGGGCTATGTCTTCGATTTGCGGGCTGCCAGCTTTACGGGGGCGGCGCCTCTCCATCGTGACTTCCTGCCTGCCGATGAGGCACAGCGCATCCAGTTGCTCATGCGTATGAACTTTCCCACGATGCACCTCTATCGGCTGTCGCGCCATGAGCGCAACCGCATTGTCAGTGTGTTGCTGGCCTACTATCGCCTGCATATTCCCCAATTCCCTGAACTCAAGAGCCTGCAAGTATTGCAGGAACTCTGGAGCGACTGACCCACATTATTTATAATATCAGGGGCTGTAAGGTTTTTGCCTGAAAATTTGGTCGTTTCATGGAAAGTTGCTACCTTTGCAGTCGCATACAGAAGTATGCCCATGGAGGTTCGCTTAACGGCGATTAATTGGGAATGGGGTGCAAATCCCCGACTGTCCCGCAGCTGTGAGCTCCATTGTGGCTCTGAAGCACGCAAGCCATTGTCGCATTGACGAGAAGGCGCTTCGGAGTGGAGCAAAGTCAGAAGACCAGCCTTCGATTGGCAGACACCCTGCAACCTCGATGTAAGGATGCGGCGGAAACCGAAAAACTGTTTTGATGGAGATGCGTAACCCTTTTCTGGTTACGATTAACATACGTGTATTATTATATAGTAAGAAGAGATGTTGTCGTGAGACAGCATCTCTTTCTTTGTTCTTTATCCTTCTGCCTATGGTTACAGCAGGGGAGGCAGCTCGTACAGGTGGGTCGAGTTGCTGCCCTTGATGAGGATGGTCATGCCTTCGGGCTGGTGCTGTGCCAGTTCCTGTTTGACTTCGTCTACGTTGGCAAAGGTGCGGAAGGGGGCGTTGACCTTCTGGAATTCGGCGCCCACGAGCCACACTTCGTCAAAGCGGGCTTCTTCCAGCATCCGGACTACTTTCCGGTGCTCCTCTTGTGAGACGTCGCCCAACTCGCCCATCATGCCCAGGATGGCCATCTTGCGGGGGGCCTCCACGAGCCGGAAATTGTCTATGGCGGCCTTCATGCTCGACGGGTTGGCATTGTAGGCGTCTACGATGAGGCTGTTCTTTGCTGTCTTTGTCAGCTGCGAGCGGTTGTTGGTGGGGACGTAGTTCTCCAGTGCATGGTTGATATGCTCGAAGGGGACGTTGTTGACGTAGCCCACGATGATGGCTGCCAGCAGGTTGTCCAGATTGTAGGCACCAATGAGGTGTGTCTTCACTTCCATCCAGTCGCTCTGGTAGTGGGCATCATGGTCCTGTTCGCGCCAGCGGAAGGTCAGGAACGGGTCGCATCTGACCACCTCGCCGCGTATCAGGATGTCCTCTGCGTCGCTTTGTCCGTAGTAGTAGACGTCAGGCGCTTGGCCGTTGGCTGTTTGTCTTTGGCTGATCATCTGCATCAGGTACTCGTTGTCGCGATTGACGAAGACGGGACAGTCGTGGGCCAACAGGAAGTCGTACAGTTCGCCTTTCGTCCTGCATACGCCCTCAAACGAGCCGAAGCCCTGCAGGTGGGCGCGTCCTACGTTGGTAATCAGTCCGCAGGTGGGCTCGCTGGTCTCCGCCAGCGTCTTGATGTCGCCGGGGTGCGAGGCTCCCATCTCTACCACGGCTATGTCGTAGCTGTCGTTCAGGCGGAACAGCGTCTTGGGCACACCCACGTCGTTGTTGAAGTTGCCCTCCGTAGCCATTACGTCGTATGCTTCGGCCAGCACGGAGCGTATCAGTTCCTTGGTCGTGGTCTTGCCGTTGGTGCCGGTGATGCCTATGACGGGCAGCTGGAACTGGCGGCGGTGCTCACGGGCCAGGTCCTTGAACGTCTGCAGACAGTCGTCCACGAGGATGATGCGTTCGTCCGTCTTGTGTTCTGGCTCGTCTACGATGGCGTAGGCGCACCCCTTCTCCAGTGCCTGCCGGGCAAACTGGTTGCCGTCGAACGAGGCTCCCTTCAGCGCGAGGAAGATGCTGCCCTCGGGACAGTTGCGCGAGTCTGTGGTAATGACGGGGTGCTGCTGGTATAGCTGGTATAGTTGCTTGATGTCCATAGTTGTGTTATGATTCCTTTATTATTTCTGTTTGACGGGAAACGTGAAATACGTGTCCGGGAAGGGCTCGTTGGCCAGGGTGAAGTGCCACCACTCGCTGTCGAGGGGCTTGAAACCGTGGGCAAGCATCGCCTTGCGCAGAATCATCCGGTTCTTGAACTGCTCGGGCGTGATGCTGCGCTTGGGCTGGGCGGGACTCTTCGAGTTGTCGCCCGTATATTCGCCCGTGTCGGGATTGCCGCAGAAGTCGGGGTGGCTCTCGGGTCCGAACCAGTCGAAGGTGCCGCCCATGTCGAGTTCCTTCTCTGTCTGCATGTCAAACAGGGTCAGGTCAACCGTCGAGCCGCGCGTGTGGCCGCTCTTCTCCATGATGTAATCCTGCTTGAAAAGCACGCTCTTGTAGAGGTCGGGATAGAAGTAGGGCTTCATCTTGGTGTCGCTGGCGTCCTGTGCCCAGCGCACAAAGTGGTCTACGGCCTTCTGCGGGCGGTAGGCGTCATAGATTTTCAGGCGGTAGCCTTGTGACTTCACGTCGTCGCTGACGGCTCTGAGCGAGTCGGCAGCCGCTTTGGTCAACAGCGCCGTAGGCTGTTCGTAGCCGTCGATGCGCTGGCCCACGAAGTTGTAGGTGCCGAAATAGCGTATTTCGAGTATGGCATCGGGTATCGCGTCCGTCAGCGTTACGAACTGGCTGTTGTCCTCCGTCGCGCTGACGGTCACAGCAGCGTTGCCTTTCGTGCAGCCAATAGCGACCAATGCGCAGGCTATTGCAGCAAAGATAAACTTTTTCATAGACATAACATTTTAGAATTTGGCCGCAAAGTTACTACTAAGCGGGGAAAAAACCAAAATTTATTTGAGTTTTTAGAATAATTCATTGTCCCCTTGGCGTCGGGGAGGCTGATGTGTGGCGCGGAAGGGGCAAATCCGGCGGCAGGGAGGCTGATGTGTGGCGCAAAATTTATCGCCGCCCGAGAGGTGATAAAATGTGGTGACAACAATTTTATGCCCTCCCGAGAGGTGATAAATTGTAGTGGCAACAATTTTATGCCCTCTCGAATGGTCATAAAACTCGGAGGCAATAGTTTTATGTCTTTTCGGGACGTAATAAAATCCAGATGGCAAATAATGGCAAAAATCCTTGGCGGTGTGGCGGAAAATGTGTAACTTCGCACCGAAAACGAACAAAAGAGACAAGCGTATGACGTATTTTTCATGGGAAAAACGGCCGCCGAGGAAGTTTCGGGGCACGCCGCAGTGGACGCTGGACCAGCTGTATATCTCGCCCTTCACGGCGCGGCGGCGGTATGACGAGGAGGGGGTGAGGCACTACGACGCGCTGGAGCGCAACCTGCGGCCGACGGGCGTGGAGGTGATGGACCACTACCTCAGGCGGCTGGCCGAGGGCATGGACCGGGTGAAGGACTTCTGCAAAATCTACGGGCTGCGGACGGAGGACATGGAGGCGCTCATCTTCACGCTGACGGGCATGACGGGGCCCGACTTCCGCATGGCCTACCAGAAGCGGCTGGCCGACGACCTGCTGCGCTACACGGACCTGCCGATGGGTGAGGTGGCCCGGCGCTCGGGACTGGGCTCGCACACCAACTTCTGCATCTTCATGCGCCGGGAGTATCACCAGACGCCCACGCAGCGGCGCATGGCGCTGAGGCAGCGAGGTGACGCGGGGCGGTACAAGATATGAACAAAAACGGAAAGGACTATGAAGATATTTGCTGTAGGAATGAATTATATCCAGCACAATAAAGAGCTGGATGGTGCGTTATATAAACCAGAGCGTCCCGTGATTTTCACCAAGGCCGACTCGGCACTGCTGAAGGACCACAAGCCCTTCTTCATCCCCGACTGGTCGGACCAGGTGGACTACGAAACGGAACTGGTGGTCAGAATCTGCCGGCTGGGCAAGAGCATCCCCGAGCGCTTTGCGCACCGATACTACGACGCCGTGACCGTGGGCATCGACTTCACGGCGCGCGACTGGCAGCGCGAGGCCCGCAAGAACGGGCTGCCGTGGGAAATCTGCAAGGGCTTCGACGGCTCGGCGGCCGTCGGCGAGTGGGTGGCAAAGGAGAAATTCCTGGACATTCAGGCCCTGCACTTCCGTCTGGACATCAACGGGCGGACGGTGCAGGAGGGCTGTGCGAGCGACATGCTCTACCGCATAGACGAGTTGATAGCCTACATCTCGCAGTTCTTCACCCTGAAGACGGGCGACCTGCTGTTCACAGGAACGCCGGTGGGCGTAGGCCCCGTCCGCATCGACGACCACCTGGAAGGGTGGCTGGAAGAGAGAAAAGTATTGGAATTTAACTGTAAGTGACTAAGAGATATATTATAGGTATAGGACTGTTGCTGATATGTCTGACGACGAGCGCACAGAAGTTTTTCAACCTGACTGCCGAGCAAGTCAGGATTGACTCGCTGCTGCCCGTCTTTACCTATAGGCAGGCATTGGGCCGCCACTATGACGACTCCGTCTACCAGGTCTCTATAGCCTATCCCGAGTATATCCCCATGAGCGAGGCCGACATCCGGCGCTACCAGTCCATTACGGACGCCCCCTTGACTGCCGAGCCTTCTATCGCACAAGGCATCGGCGTCGAGCGCAGGCAGGGAGAACTGGTGGTGTCGTTCGTGCCGTTGGTCTGTCGCGACGGACAGTACCAGAAACTGGTGAGCTTCATGCTGCAGGTGACAGCCGTGCCCAAGGCAAGGACAGCCGTCAGGAGGGCTTCGGAGACAGGAAGCCGATATGCCGCCCACTCCGTGCTCCGCACAGGCCGCTGGGTGAAAATCAGCGTCCCCCGGACCGGCATCTACCAGCTGACGCCGGAACTCGTGCGCCAGGCCGGCTTCAGCGACCTGTCGAAAGTCAAACTCTACGGCTATGGCGGAGCATTGCAGCCGGAACAGCTGACGGAAGATTATCTGAAAGAGACGGACGACCTGCAAGAGGTGCCGACCTGTGCCGTGGGTGGGCGACGGCTCTTCTATGGCGTCGGTCCCGTCACCTGGGACAGCAACAACAACCGCATACGCAACCCCTATTCCGCCTACGGATACTACTTCCTGACCGAGAGCGAAGGAGAACCCTACACCATAGACGAAGCGACGTTCAAGTCCCAGGCCTATCCGACGGCCGACGACTACAACACGCTGTACGAAGTGGACGACTACGCGTGGTATCACGGCGGCCGCAACCTGTACGACGCCCGCCCGTTCACCGTAGGCACCAGCCGCGACTACACGGTGACGGCCAATGCCAACACGCTGTCGGGACAAGTGACCGTGGCCCTGTCGGCCTACACGACGGGCACCAGTGCCACCGCCGACATCACCATCAATGGCGAGAAGGCCGGCACCATCAGCATCAGTCCGTCAGGCACCTACGAGTCGATGCGCACCAGTCAGCGCACCTTCCACGTCGTCCTGAACCCCACCAACACCGTCACCGTCACCCATACCGGCGGCACCAACAGCACGCTGCGCTTAGACTACATTGCGCTGCACAGCGTGGAGGCGGCCGGCGCCCCCGACCTGACGGCTGCATTCCCCGTACCGGAAGTGGTCTACGGCATCGTCAACCAGGACCACCATGCCGACACGGCCGTCGACATGGTCATCATCATCCCCACCACGCAAAAACTTTTAGTACAGGCAGAGAGGCTGAAGAAACTGCATGAGGAGAAGGATAATCTGCGCGTGCGCATCGTGCCCGCCGACGAACTGTTCAACGAGTTCAGCAGCGGCACGCCCGATGCCAATGCCTATCGCCGCTACCTGAAGATGCTCTACGACCGTGCCGAGACGGAAGCCGACATGCCGCGCTACCTGCTGCTGCTAGGCGACGGCGCATGGGACAACCGGATGCTGAGCAACGACTGGAAAGGCTATTCGCCCGACGACTTCCTGCTGTGCTACGAGAGCGAGAACTCATACAGTGCCACCGACTGCTACGTCAGTGACGACTACTTCGGGCTGCTGGACGATAACGAGGGCGGCAATATGCTGATAGCCAAGACCGATGTCGCCGTGGGACGCATCTCGGCACGAACGGCCGACGAGGCCGCTGTGGTGGTAGACAAGATAGAAGCCTATGTCAACAACAGCAATGCCGGAGCCTGGCAGAACCTGCTCTGCTTCATGGGTGATGACGGTAATGAAAATGTCCACATGGTCGATGCCAATACCGTGGCGGAAATGGTGGAGCAACGCTATCCGGCGTTCCAGGTGAAGCGCATCATGTGGGATGCCTATACCCGTGAGTCTTCCTCGACGGGCAACAGCTATCCTGACGTGACCCGCCTCATCAAGCAGCAGATGGAACAGGGCGCACTCATCATGAACTATTCCGG
>DEWO01000003.1:1853-8525 GCA_002363695.1 Prevotella sp. UBA3208 | reverse complement strand
ATATGTTGCACCTGTCGAGGGGTCACAAACAGTGGCTCCGGAGGCTGCACCTTGCCAGATAAGTCCCCTGCTGTCCTCGAAGGCCAAAATAGATGCGGGCGTTGTCGGAATATCATGCTGTTGTTCCTCTATCCTACGGTTCACGACGGCCAGCGTCTTGGGATTCACCAGCGAATAGAACTCAGTATGGGCTACCAGCAACATGCCGTTCACGGTCAACTGTATGGAGGAGATATAATTGCTGGGGAGCTTGGAGTTCTCCTGATTCAGCGTCGTAAACTTCCCCGTATGGCGGTCAATCCGCTGAAGTCCCCCACCCAACGTGCCAATCCAGATGTTGCCATCACCATCTTCGCTGATGGCCCACACGCTGTTGTTAGCCAGTCCGTCAGGACCTTCATGAGCCTTGAAAGTCTGCATACGTCCCTCCTTGATGCTCACCAGTCCTCCCTCGTAAGTGCCAAACCACAGCGTACCGTCATGGGCTCTCAGACTGCTCACGATGACATCCGACTCCAGACCGCTGTTCTTCTTATTGTAAGTGGTGCATTCGCCCGTCTGCAGGCTGTAATGCACAATACCCTGGTCGTTCGTTCCTGCCCAACAGTCGCCACGCGAGTCGAGACATACGGTATTGACATTACCTAGATCTATATGCTTGAAGTCAAACTGATTATCGGTATAAAAGTTGACGCCATTCATATAGGTGGCAATCCACATACGGTCCTGCTGGTCACGATAAATCTTGCGAAGCGTATTGTCTCCGATACTTGTCTCGTCATTCTTTACGGTCAGGAACTGACGCACCTGACGCCCTGACAAGTCAACGACACACAGGCCGTCATGATCAGTAGCCAGCCAAAGCATCCCATGACTGTCTGACACCACGTCCCATATCATCACGTCGGGCCGCATCGTCGCAATCCCCAGTTGTTGCAGGGCATCGCTGGCAGAGGAATGCCATCGTCCCGTCTTGCGCAGAAAGACAAAAGCCCTGCCGTCAGCCAATGCCCAGAGATTCTGCCAGTTGTCAACGTGCAACACATATCCTGCATTCTTTGGGGCACCCATCTGCTGTAGTCTGTTGCTTTTCCAGGCTATGCGGACATCTGACGTATGGAAACACACGATGGTACCGTTGTTTGAAATCACCAACAGGCTGTTACCATGCTCCTCGAAATCACTTACTCCAAAGTCTGAGCTAATCTCCTGAGCACCGTTTCCGAAGGCAAAGCGGTGTACCTTTCCCGTCTGTGCGTTCAGGTGCCAGAACCCGTTATCATAGGTCTTGACCCAAAAGTTCTTGTGCCTGTCAATATACAGGTGCTCGACGGTGCCCTGAATACCCCGCTCGTGCAACCATTGCTCTGCATGGCGGTTGCACGTTTCGGTCACTGGGTCAAAGATTGAGTACTGGACACCATGGCGCAGCCAGAGACTTCCGTCAAAGTCCTCCTGCACTTCTTCGACAAAGCTCTTGAACAGCGTCGTGGTATCTTTCGCCTGGGAATAGTAGCAACGAATCCGATAGCCGTCATAACGGTTCAGCCCATACGGTGTCCCTATCCATACCAGTCCGCGTGAATCACGGAAGATGCAGTTCACTTGCGTGTTTGACAAACCGTCACGGGTATCCAGCCGACGGAACTTCATGTCGGGCACTACGGCCTGTAAGGTGATGGCAAGAAACAACAGCCCAAGGGACAATACTCTCTTCATGGGCTATTCTTCGTCCATCAACACTGCTTCTTCTATCTCCACTTCCGGCTCTATGGGCAGGGAAATCACAAAGACTGTACCGCCACCGGGGTTGTCTTCCAAACGGATGGTACCGTCATGGGCTACTACAATCTCCTTGACCTTGTCCAGACCGATGCCCTCATTGCCGACCACAGGTTCAAAGGCAATCGCCTTGTACTCGTCGCGGATACCGATACCATTGTCGGCCACCTGTAGGACGGCATGTCGCTGGTCACTCTTGCCAAGGTTGACGGTTATCTGGCAATTGCCTGGCGAGAATCTGACCGAGTTGTGCAACAAGATATTCAGCGCTTTAGCGAATTGCTCATAGTCTATCTGTGCCATCAGCTCATCCACCATAGAGCGACAGGATATCTTGGCACTCTGGCCTTCCTTCGTCCCTGCAAAGGTCTTGCAAATACCCTTGACAACAGCAACCAGATTCTCCTCGTTCCTGTTCAGCACCAGTTCGGCAGGCCGCTCTTCCTGAGAAGCATCATCCGTCGCCGTGTCCTTCATGGCAGTCTGTTCCTTGACCATCTGCATACGCATCTCGCTCATCCAGTGTTGTTTCTCCATCTCACGGCGCAGGGTCTCAGCGTCCATGCGCTGTTGCTGCCGCTTCAAGAACCAAAGACGCCACCACCAGGCAGCTCCGGCCAAGATTAGCATATAGAGCAGTATCATCCAGCGGGTACGCCACAATGCCGGACGAATGGTAATTTCAAGCGTACTCTCCTCCTCACCGAACGTACCGTCGTCGTTCAGCATACGTACATGCAGCGTGTAGCTGCCGGCACGCAGTGAGTTATAGGTGATATTAGGATTCAGCTCCGATGTCTTCACCCAGTTCTCGTTAAAGCCTTCCAGCTTGTAGACGAAGCGCTTGCCGTTGTTGATGTTTCCTGCATCACTGCCCAGCTGAATGGTGAACTGGTCGTTGTAGCTAAGCGTAATCTCCCTGCAGACATCCAGCGCCTCGTCCAGAATGACACGACCGTTGATCTCCCTGCCCACAGGCACGTCTGCGTCAAAAATCTGCAAGCCGCTGAAGATTGGACGCTCCTTGCTCATGGCGTTCGACAACGCCTTCGGATTGATGACATCCAGTCCGCCCTGACCGCCTATGAGTATCAGTCCGTCACGGGTCAGACAGGTAGAACGCTGATTGTACGTTTCCTGTTGCAGTCCGTCACGGTTGTTGTAACTGCGTACCGTAAACTGCCAAGTGCCGTCTTCCTGCTTCTCGGGAATAATCTTGGAGACACCATGGTCCGTAACAACCCACATCATATGTTCCTGATCCTCCAGGATGGAGCATACGCTGGAGCCGAAGAGACCGTGCGTCATGTCCAACAGCCACACCTTCTTGGTCTTCTGGTCATAGACCGAGGCACCTGAGGCAGACCCCTGCCAGATGAGACCGCGTGAGTCCTCCATGACACAGACCGAAGAGCCCATGTTCGAAGGCATATTCTCCGTCTCCGGCAATACCCGGTTCGCCAACTGCCCCGTGACTGGATTTACAAAGCACCAGAACCAGCTGGTGCCCACCATCAGCCATCCTTTCTTAATCCACCAGGTACTGGTCAGATAGTTACTGGGCAGACCGGTATTATCGGTATTCCAGGTACGGAACTTCCCCGTTTTCAAGTCAAGCATCTGAATACCGCCGCCCAGCGTGGCAATCCACATACGGTGCCATTTGTCCTCCGTCACGCTCCACACATTATTGGTGGAAAGTCCCTGTTGGTCACCCGTCGAGCGCCAGTTGACGATAGTTGCCTGGCGCGGGTCTGTCTTAGAGGGAATACAGCGGGTCAGTCCGCCGTTATAGGAACCGAACCAGATGCTTCCGTCGCTGGCCGTGCAGCTGCCTACCATGATATTGCCCAGCATGGGACTGTTGTCCTTGGTATAGTGGTTCACCACTTCCCCGCTTCGTGGGTCGTAGACGAAGATACCGTCCGTATTGCTGCCCAGCCAATAGTAGCCGTTCCGGTCTTCCGTCACCGTATTGATGTCGCCTAGTTCCAGATTCTTGATACTGGCCAAGCCCTCCTTGAACTCGTTGACACCGTTCTTATAGGTTCCTATCCACACCCGATTGTCGGAGTCAACATACACCTGCCGGGGCGAGTTGTCACTGATGGTCGACTCGTCAAACTTACTGTTCACGAACTGACGCACCTCTTTGTCCTTACGGTCGACGACGAAGAGCCCCTGATGGTCGGTAGCCACCCACAGGCGGTTCTTCTGGTCAACCTTGACATCCCACACCTGCAACCCTTCGGGCAGCCCGTCAATACCCTCTGCCAACATCATCTCGCGGACAGTCGAGTACCAGCGGTTTTCCTTCTTCACATAGATAAAGGTGTATTGCTCGGCTATCACATACAAGTTCTCCTCCTTGTCAATGAGCAGCTTATAGTTCTGGCTTTCCAGCACGCCATGGTCGTGCATCCAGGTGTTTTCCCACTCGATGTTGCCCGTCTTGCCGTTCAGGCATACCAGCTCACCTGTGTAGGTCATGAAGACCAGTCCACTGGCATAGTCGGTCATGGCGGCAATACCATAGTGCTCCTTAATCTGGTTCTTGCCGTAGCCCATCTTGAACTCTCTGGTCTCCTTGGTCTTCGGGTTGTAACAGAAGATGCCTTCTTCATAGAACTTAATCCAGTAGTTCTTGTCCTTGTCGATATAGACTCGCTCCACGGCATTGCGGCCCGGCAGGAACTTCTCTACCACCCGGCTGGGATTCCGTTCGAACTTCTCCGTCACGGGATCGTAGACACAGTAGTTCATGCCCTGCTTCAGCCAGAGCCGTCCCTCAATGTCTTCCATAATCTGGTCGGTATAGTTGTCGCGCATGGTAGTCGTATCGCGCATATTCGAGAAGAAGGTCTTCACCCGATAGCCGTCATAGCGGTTCAGTCCGTAGGCCGTGCCCACCCACACAAATCCGTGGGAGTCACGATATACACAGTTCACCTGCGAGTTGGACAGTCCGTTCCGGGTATCCAGCCGATGGAACTTAATATCAGGGACAGCAGCCCCTGCGAACAGCGGCAACAGCAATACAGCCAGCAACAAAAAGCTTTTTCGCATCATGGAGTAATAGTACTATTTACGTTTGTATCCTGCAAATTTACGACTTTTTCGCAATATCGCCAAAGAAAACCTAAGAAAAAAGCCCCCCGAAGGAAAAAATCGGGAGGCTTTTGTATTCAATCATGTGAAATTAGTCATCCAAAGTGATGGGTTTATACTTAGGAACAAGTGCCTTCATGATGCACCAGCCGATGAGGTAAGCCACTGCACAGATGCAGAACACCACCATATAGGCAGCGGGCTTGCCGTCGAAGCCGAAGAACGAGAAGGCGGCACCCTGACTGGCAGCCCAGTCGAAGAACTTACCGCTGCCCAGGTTGATGCTCATCGAGCCCAGACCACCGGCCATCGTACCCAGACCGACAATGGTTCCGATGGTAGACTTCGGGAACATATCGCCTACGGTAGAGAAGATGTTGGCAGACCAAGCCTGGTGACCGGCACCTAAAAGGCCAATCAGTATGGCGGGCCACCAGGCGCTATAGGCACCCAGGGGCTGTGCAAACAGGCCGAGCACGGGGAAGCAGGCGAAGATGAACATGGCACGCATACGACCGGCATAAGGGTTCATGCCCTTCTGCTCTACAAAGTACTTGGGCAGATAGCCGCCGCCGATGCTGAGCACCGTCACGATGAAGTAGAGCGTGAAGATGAGCAGGATACCCATCATCGAGTCGCTGGTATAGCCATACTGGTCAGAGAAGTAGGCCGGAGCCCAGAACAGGAAGAACCACCACACACCGTCAGTCATGAACTTACCCACCAGGAACGACCACGTCTGCTTGTAGGTGAAGCACTTCAGGAACGGTATCGTCTTCTCCTCCTTCTCTGCCGAGCGGTTCTGTGCTTCAGCCAGGTCGTTGTCCTGCTCAATGTAGTTCAGCTCAGCCTGGTTCACACGCTTGTTCTTGGCAGGCTTCTCGTAGAGCCATATCCAGAGACCCATCCAGACGAATCCCAGGGCACCGATGATGATGAACGCCATCTCCCAGCCCCAGGCACGAGCCAGCAGGGGAATGGTGGCGGGAGCAGCCAGTGCACCGACCGAGGCACCACTGTTGAAGATAGACGTAGAGAACGCACGGTCCTTCTTCGGGAAATACTCTGCCGTAGCCTTGATGGCAGCGGGGAAGTTACCGGCCTCGCCGACGGCCAGAATCAGACGGCAGCTGAGGAACAGCCATACCGAGATGGTGGCAATGGCCACGGCGGCGTCACTGCCGGCCTCTACCATGCGCAGGGCCTCGATGCTGTCGTAGCCCTCGACGGTCATGGCCACCCATCCGCAGCCGGCGTGCAGCACGGCACCTAATGACCATACGAAGATGGCAATCAGATATCCCTTCCTGGTGCCCATCCAGTCGATGAACTTGCCCGCGAAGAGGTTGGCAATAGCATAGAACAGCGAGAAGAGACCCGTAATCGTACCGTAGTCACCGTCCGTCCAGTGGAACTCCGGTGCAATAAAGTCTTTCCATGTCAGCGACAAGACCTGACGGTCCATGTAGTTAATAGTGGTTGCCAGGAACAGCAACGCACAGATCACCCAACGGAAGTTGGACATTTTTGTTGTTTGTACAGTAGCCATAATATTTCAAGTTTTTCGATGTTTCGACATTCCTGTCATCTCAAGTCGCCGACGGGGATGTTGTCCTTGTCGTTATAGTTCAGGTTCTCGCCCGCCATACCCCAGATGAAGGTATAGTAATAGGTAGCAGAGGCACAGTGGATGCTCCACTCCGGCGACATGATAGCCTGCTCGTTCTTCAGCCATACCACGCGGGTCTCCTGCGGCTCACCCATGATGTGGCTCACCTGCTG
>DEWO01000003.1:0-1738 GCA_002363695.1 Prevotella sp. UBA3208 | reverse complement strand
GTGTTCCACACGCTACCCTCCTGCAACTGGGTCAGCCCCATCTGCAGCTGGCACGGGCCCTCCTCCAGCGACGTGTTCACAATCAGTTGGTTGATGGTGCGCTGGTTGCTCTCTGCCAGCGTGCCTAAGGGTTTGTCCTTAGTGCCGATGATGGTAGCCTTCAGCGACTGCACCTTGCCGTTCTTGCGTCCGTCCAGCGTCACCCACTGCGTCTTGTAGTGCTTGTGGGCCGTGGCCGAGTTCAGGTAGAACTTAGCCGGCTTCTGCGGATTCTTCGAACGGAAGATGACCTCCTTGTTCGAGTCGATGTCCTTGCCGTTCTTGTCCTTGCCCAGCCATCCGCGACCGACATACAGTGCCTCGCTGTAACCTAAGGGATACTCCTGACCGTCCACGATGACAACACCGTCGCCACCCGTGTTGATGATGCCCAGTTCGCGGTTACGCATGAAGTAGTCGGCACGCAGCTGCGGATGCGTCTCCAGCTTCAGGTCCTTGCTCACCGGCATGGCACCGCCGAAGATGAAACGGTCGTACATCGAGTACGTCAGGTGAATGTGGTCGGCCTCCATCACCTTCTCCATCACAAAGCGGTCACGCAGTGTCTGTGTGTCATAGTGCTTCACGTCAGCCGGATGACACGCCGTCTGGAAGCTCATGGTCTGCTGAGCAGACATTGATAGTGAACTCATCATCATCAGTAAACTTAATACTTGTTTTTTCATAACTATTTTAACTTTTTAATCCGTGTTTTTAGAATCCTTCGCTATGCGCTGGCGATTCCACACCACCATGCCTAACGTGACGACCGTCAGCACACCGGCACCAATCCACTCCAGATAGGCCACGCACTTGTAGATGACCCATCCGAACAGCGACGACGCGAAGTCCAGTGCACCGCCCTCGAAGCCCTGCGGGATGTCGGCAGCCTTGTCGCCCGTCTGCTCGAACACAGTGTGGGCAGCCTGCGTGAAGGCCGGCGCCATGTCGGTGACGAAGTACAGTCCGATGGCCAGCGCCACCAGACCGATGATGAACGTCTTCACCACATTACCCTTGGTAAAGGGCAGCACCATGGGGAACAGATAGAACATACCCGCCAGCGAGGCCAGCGGCAGGAACTGGTTGCCGGGCAGCACCACGGCCAGGCCCAGGGCTACGGGGATGAGCAGCAGCGAGACGACGAGCGTCGTCGGATGGCCGATGACCACAGCCGGCGACATGCCGATGTAGACCTTCTTGCCGTTGAACTTCCGCTTCACCACCTCCTGCGTCTTCTCGGCAATGGGTTTCAGGCCTTCTATAAATAAAGAGGTAATACGCGGAATCAGCTCCATCACCGCACCCATGGTCACACCTAAGAAGAGCACCTTCTTGATGTCCAGCTGGGCCAGCGCACCTATCAGGCAGCCCACGATGACACCTAAGATGAGTGGTTCGCCCATCACGCCGAACTTCTTCTTCATGCCCTCCGCGTCGATGTTCAACTTCTCAAAGCCGGGAATCATGTCCAGCGCCTTGCCGATGATCAGCGCAAAGGGCACAAAGCTCTGGCAGAACGGCTGGGGAATCGAGATGCCCTGCCACTCGGGATAGTACTCCTGGAACTTGTCTGCCGTCAGGTCAGCCATGACCAGCGTCACGATGTAGCACACGATGGCCGCAAAGTAGCCCCACGCCAGCGACTCGCCCATGACAAAGTAGGCCACCGCCCCGATGAAGGCGAAGTGCCAGTAGT
>DEWO01000076.1:6363-9101 GCA_002363695.1 Prevotella sp. UBA3208 | reverse complement strand
TTCAACTAAATTGCAGAAGAACCAGCCCAATCAGGAAAAAGGCGGAGTAGGACTCGCCAATGTCAAACAAAGATTACATTTACTATATGACAACAACTTTACGCTCAATATACAGGACGAACCTGACATTTATAACGTTGAACTAACCATACCACTGACATGATACGCTGTTTAGCCATTGACGACGAGCCGCTGGCTCTCCAACAAATAGTAGCCTACATCAAGAAGGTGCCATTCCTGGAACTGGCAGCCCAGTGCCAAAGTGCCCTGGAGGCCAGACAATTCCTGGAACAGGATACCGCCGATGCCATCTTCTGCGACATCAACATGCCCGACCTCAATGGCATGGACTTCGTCAAGTCGCTGACCGTGCCGCCCCTGATTGTGTTCACAACGGCCTATGCAGAGTATGCGGTCGAAGGATTCAAGGTCAATGCCGTAGACTACCTGCTGAAGCCTTTCGGAATGCAGGACTTCCAGCGGGCGGCACTCAGGCTGAAAGACCGTCTGGAACCAAAAGCCGACAAGACGGAGCCCGCCAAGAGCACAGACACGCCTTCCGCTCCCGTTCCTCCAGCCTACGAAGACGACACGCTGTTTCTCAAAACCGAGTACAGGATTGTCAAGGTGGCCATCAAGGACATCCGCTACGTGGAAGCCATGAGCGAGTACCTGAAGGTGCACGTAGTCAATGAACCGAAGCCCATTGTCACACTCTTGTCGATGAAGAAGATGGAGGAACGACTGCCCGGCTATTTCATGCGCATACACCGCTCATACATCATCAATCTGACCATGATTCAGGAGGTGAACAAGAACCGTGTCATCATGGATGCAGACACCTACCTGCCCATCGGCGACATGTATAAAGAAACATTCCAGACCTATCTGGACACCAAGTTCTTAGGGAAATAGCCCCTACTCCATGGGGAAGAGTCCGAAGAGTTTGGCGTCAATCATATCCGTCACCTGCTTCAGGGCTTCAGAATCTTCCCCAAACTTACAATGGTCACCATCTACAATAATCAGCGGCCCTTTGTAGGTGGAAATCCACTCCTCATAGCGTTTCTCCAAACCTTGCAGATAGTCCAGGCGCATGGTCTGCTCGTACTCGCGTCCACGCTTCTGTATCTGGGCCACCAGTGTAGGTATGGACGAACGGATGTAGATCATGAGGTCCGGCAACTTCACCAGCGACATCATGAGGTCAAACAGGTCAGAATAGTTGGCAAAGTCGCGGTCAGACATCATGCCCTGCCCGTGCAGATTGGGAGCAAAGATGCGGGCGTCCTCGAAGATGGTCCGGTCCTGAATGATGACCTCTTCCGACTTGGAAATCTCTACCACCTCCTTAAAGCGTTTGTTCAGGAAATAAACCTGAAGGTTGAACGACCAACGGGGCATGTCCGCATAGAAATCAGCCAGATAGGGATTGTTGTCTACGGGTTCGAAACGGGGCGTCCATCCATAACGATGGGCCAACAACTTAGTCAGTGTGGTCTTGCCACTGCCAATATTACCAGCTACTGCAATGTGCATGTCTTTAAGGAGTTTGAGGATTAGTAGAAAGCGGTGAGAATAGTCCGAAGAGGGTACTGTCGATGCGGTCGACAATGCGGGCAAAGTCCTTGGGACGGTGCTGGAAGTCGAGGTCGTCTTTCTCGACGGTCATCACTCGTCCCTTATACCTATTATATATAAAGTCTTCGTAACGTTCGTTCAGATTCTGCAGATATTCCAGCTGCATGGTCTGCTCGTAGTCGCGTCCGCGCTGTTGGATGTTACCCACCAGATGAGGCACGGAGGCACGCAGGTATATCATCAAGTCGGGGGCGCGCAACAGCGTCGTCATCTGCTCAAACAGTTCCATATAGGTCGCATAGTCGCGGTCAGACAGATTGCCCATGGCCTTGTTGTTGGCCATAAAGACATAGACACCCTCATAGATGGTGCGGTCTTGTATGATGGTTTTCTCGGACTGGGCTATGGACAGCATATCGCGGAAGCGCTCTTTCAGGAAATAGACCTCCAGATTGAACGACCAGCGGTGAATGTCGCTATAGTAGTCTTCAAGATAAGGGTTGTGCTCCACGGCCTCAAAACGTGGTTCCCAACCGTAGTGTTTGGCCAGCATACGTGTCAGCGTAGACTTGCCACTACCTATATTTCCCGCAATTGCTATATGCATTGTTTTAGGTTTTCCAGACTCTGGCGTCTTACTTCTTCAGTTTGAAGGAGTTTTCGATACTGGTCAGCTCTGCACCGAAGTTCTTGTCCACCTTCAGGCGCTGCTCGATAGCCGTACAGCTGTGAATGACCGTAGAGTGGTCACGTCCACCAATCAGTTGTCCGATACGTGACGCCGGCATCTTTGTGTATTTCTGGGCCAGGTACATCGACACCTGACGCACCAGCACGAAGTCGCGCTTGCGAGAACGGCTGAACACATTCTGCTGAGATACGCCATAGTGGTGGCAGACCTTCTCCAGTATGTCGTCAACGGTCAGCGGCTTGTTGTCCACCTTGACGGCACGCTTGATGACACGCTCTGCCAGACGCATGTCGATATTGGTATTATAGACCACGCTATAAGCCAGCAGTGAATTGATGACACCCTCCAGGTCGCGCACACTGCCATTGGCAGTCTCGGCAATGAAGCGGATGACATCCTCGGGAATCTGCAGACCGTCACGACGGCACTTGGCGTGCAGGATATCCATGCACAGCTGCACATTGGG
>DEWO01000076.1:151-6322 GCA_002363695.1 Prevotella sp. UBA3208 | reverse complement strand
CTGCACATTGGGCTTCTCCAACTCAGCAATCAGACCACAGGAGAAACGAGTCAGCAGACGGTCCTGCAACCACTTCAGGTCTACAGGCGGACGGTCACTGGCCAGGATAATCTGCTTGCCCAGACGGAACAGATGGTCAAAGATGTGGAAGAACGTGGCTACCGTCTTCTCAGCCGTTGCCCACTCCTGCACATCGTCGACGATGAGTACGTCGATGGTCTGGTAGAAATTGATGAAGTCATTGACCGTATTCTGACGGCTGGCATCCGTAAACTGTACCTGGAACAGGCGAGCCGACACATAGAGTACGCGCTTCTGAGGATACATCTCCTTGCAACGCACACCGATGGCATTGATCAGATGCGTCTTACCACAACCGGAAGGTCCGAACACAAAAAAAGGATTGAACGTAGACTTGCCCGGATGCTCTGCTATCGACATACCGACCGTACGCGGCAACTTATTGGAATCGCCCTCGATAAAGCTCTGGAACGTCTTATGCAGGTCAAGCTGGGGATTGATGTCATGGGGAACAGCATCCAGCACCTGGGGCGACTTATTGCCCTGAGTGGCTGGCACCGAGTCGATATTGACAGCCTCGCTGCCTTCTACGTCTACCGTCACGTGGTGCTTCTTGTCAGCCACCACACGATAGTTCAACTGGACATTTGTACCGAAACAACGACAGAGCACCTTGCTCAACAATGCCACATAGTACTGCTCCAGATACTCGTACACGTACATACTTGGTACTTGCACGAGGAGAGTCCGGCTGTCTTCGTCGTAGTTCTCGAAGGCTATTGGCGCGAACCATGTTCTGAATTGCTGCTCCGTGACGTTTTCCTTAATCAGACTAAGGCAGTTGTCCCAAAGCGCCTTTGGATTTGTTTCCATGCGGCGGTCGTTATTCTTATTAAATAAATTCTTTACAAATGGTTAAATCGTTTTCGGGGGCAAAGTTCGTACTTTTTTTTCATTTATGCAAATCTGTATTTTTTTTCACAAACCATTCACAAGCTCGTAACTCGCTATTTTTAGGCGCTTTAAGGGATGGTGTTATCTTTCTTTACAGAAATCCGACTTGCAAATTTACAAATTGTTGCATTTCAGCAACTTATCACTTCTTTACACACACCTTCCAACCTGTGCAACCAAACCATTTTGGGCCGTCCGAAAGTGAGCAATATCAAGCAGTTGGAGGAAATGAGTTGAAATTTCTTAATCAGTCTTTCCTATTTAGACAAATTAAAAATTACCGCCTATTCCCTACTTTGTTTTGCTACCAAAAATCGAGAAATGTACGTACCGCTTAGGATGGGCTTTGAGGTCAATGAGCAGGGAGTCTGCATCAGCCATCGTAGCCGTGAGGTTGTTATACAATGTAGCGTCGCGCATCAGCAGTCCCAGAGTCCCTTCGTTGCTATTCAACTTACGCGTCATCTCGTTGACATTAGCCAAGGTCTGATTGACACTGGCCGTCATACTGGCTACATCTATAGCAGCCAGGTTACTGGTCAACTGTTGTGTATTGTCGAGGACACCGTTGGTCTTCTTCATCATCTGCGGCATCTCCCTGTTGAGTGACGCCGACAGGGTACGCAGTTCGCTGCTGGTAGCATTCAGATTGCTGGTCATTCCCTCTACGTTGTGCAGCGTCTGCTGCAAGGCGGGGTCGGCCAACAGTATGTTCAGACTGGTCATGATAGAGTCCAGCTTAGGAAGGAGCGCCTCTACGGCAGGCATCATGCCGCTGAGTTTGCTCATCATGCCGCCTTCAACTTCACCGGGAATGGTGTCGCCCTTGGCAACCATATTGACCGGGTCATCACCCAACACCAGATTAATCTTGATATTACCCAACAGGTCGCTGGAAATCTCGGCCCTCGAGCCACGGGGCAGCCGCATCCGCTTGTCCAATGCCATGACAGCCACCAACTTGCCCTGAGGTGAGTAGTCGTAAAGGACTTCCTCTACCACTCCGACCTTATAGCCGTTGGCATAGACGGGAGTTGACGCTGACACACCACTGACATCCGTGAAACTGACGTAATAGCCATCGGCATTACCAAAAACGCTCAATCCCTTGAGGAACTGAAGTCCATAGAACAATACTACAATACCTATAATGGCAACTATGGCGATTTTAACTTCCTTGGTAAAGAACTTCATAGTGACTCGAATATTTCTGGTTTTACCTTTTTATTTATTTACTTTTTTGCTTTTCCATTCCTGAATAGCCTCCTGCACGTTCATCTTCTTACCATCCTTGAAGGCAACGATAAACGCCTGGGGGAAGCTACTTGTCAGCGTCTTGCGCAGCTGACTGATAGCACTATAGTCCGTCGAGGAACCGACTGTATATTTATACAATCCACTCTCCTGATAATAGTCGGCCTCTTTCTGGCCTTTCAGCTGGGAATCGTTTGTCCGCAGTTTGTAGCCACTGGCCATTATCTGCACCTTGAAGACGGGAGCCGATGCCTCTGTAGCGGCAGGGGCTTGAGAGACTGCTGGGGCCGGTGTTGAGGGCTGGGGCTGAGCAACAGCCACAGGAAATTCTGGAGTTGACGGCTGAGCAGCAGGAACTGCGGGCTGAACCACAGGAGTTGCTGGAGCGACAGGAGTTGCAGGAGCAACTGGAGCAGTTGGAGCTGCTGGTGTTGCGGAAGCTGCAGGTGTTGCGGAAGCTGCAGGAACACCTGGTGCTACAGGCGTTGCAGCCAAGACAGCATCGGCATTAGGCGACTGTGATGCGGCAGGGGCCTGTTCGGATTGCTGAGGAGCCTTACCTTCACGGGCATCTTCCAACTCTTGAGCCATCTTGCTCTTCTTCTTTTTCTTCTTCTTTTCTGCTTTCTTATCGTCCTGAGGCGTCTCAGCTGCAGCCTTGGCCTCTTCCTTCTTTTCATCATTCTTGTCTACCCTCTTCTCTTCCTGCCTTCCGACATTTTGAGCCACGGTTTGACCGCCATCGTGCTTGCGTTTGTAGTCGAGGAAAGCCTGATAGATGCCCTGACCCAAACTGTTTACGCCCTCACTGGAATGCAGGAACCGCTCTTCGTCAGGAGTCGAGATGAAACCTAACTCTATCAGACAGCTGGGCATGGATGTCTCACGCAACACCAGAAATCCTGCCTGCTTGACACCTTTGTTCTGACGACCGGCCTGAGCACAGGTACGTTTCTGTACGTACTTGGCCAGTTCTACACTCTGCGCCATATTATGATCCTGCATGAACTCGAACATGATATAGCTCTCGGACGAGTTAGGGTCAAAGCCCTGATAGCGCTGCTTATAGTCTTTCTCATAGAGGATGACCTCGTTCTCACGCTTAGCCACCGCCAAGTTGTCTGCAGCACGGTGCATACCCAGCGTGTACGTTTCCAATCCGCGCGAGATGCGCCCCTTGGGCAGGGCGTTGGTGTGCACGGAGATAAAGAGGTCGGCCTTGTTTCTGTTGGCAATATCGGCACGGGTATGCAGGGGGATAAACACATCGGTCTTACGCGTGTAGATGACCTTCACGTCAGGACAGTTGCGCTCTACCAGTTTTCCAAAGGCCAGTGCAACGTTCAGATTGATGGTTTTCTCCTTGGTCAGCGAACCCACGGCACCCGTATCATGGCCTCCATGTCCTGCGTCAATGACCAGCGTAAACTTCTTGGCTTTTGCAGCAGCAGTATAGTTCGCAGTACTGTTAACGGCCACCGTCGTCAGTGCCGTCAATAGGAGCAATCCTGCCAGAATCAGTATTCTATTCTTCATTTCGGGTGCAAAAGTACTGATTTTCCATCAAATACGATATACTTACTACTTAGTTTTATCATTTATTAAGTGTACTTCGACACCCGCGCCCTTACAATCGCCCCCAATAGGCGGATTGAGTTTGGTGACAGTCAGGTCGAGCGAAGTGACTTGCGGAAAGGTCTCGAACACTGCGCCGGCTATGCGTCCGGCCACATGCTCCACCAACTGCGAGGGAACGGCCATCTCGCGTTCTATCAGCCGGTAGAGCACGCCGTAGTCGAGTGTCACCTCCACCATGTCGTGCTGCATGGCGGCATCTATGTTGTAACCACAGCGGGCCGAGACGAGGAAGTCCTGTCCCACCTCCTGTTCCTGGGGCAGCACCCCATGGTAGGCGTGAAAACGAGCTTCCTTCAGGTATATATAGCTTGACGATAATTTCATAGCACAAAGTTCATATCACAACGTTTCATATTATCCGCAGCGCGAGGAGCCGCAGTTCTTACAGATCAGACAGCCCTCCTGGTAGACCAGGCTCTCGCTTCCACAGTTAGGACACTTCTGGCCCTTGGCCTCGGTGCCGTCGACAATGTACTTCTTCAGGGCACGCTCCACGCCGACCTTCCACGTGTTGATGCTCTCAGACTTCAACTGCAGCGAGCTCACCAGCTTGATGACGTGGTCGATAGGCATCCGGTAGCGCAGCACGCCGGAAATCAGCTTGGCATAGTTCCAGTACTCGGGGTTGAACTTCTCCGACAAGCCCTCGACGGTGGTCTTGTAGCCGCGCTTGTTCTCGAACTGGAAGTCGTAGCGCTTCGTGCCGTCCTCGTTCACCTGCTTGATAATCTTACCCTTGGTGACCGTCTTGGGCAGCACGATACCCTCCTCGTCGTCCTGCAGACCGGTGAATATCTCGTAGGGATAGCCGTCCAGCAGACCGACGAAGGCCACCCACTTGTCTTTATTGTTCTGGAAGCGCACCACGTCGCACTCCAGCTCCTTGGGGCGCACCTCGGTCACGGCGGGCTGCTTGCAGGGCGCGGGGGCTGCCATCGGCTCCATGTTGTTGTCCTTCGTGGTGTCGGCGTCCCTCTTCTCCTTCTTGTCTTTCTTCGACACCGACACCATGACACCGGCCCGCGAGCCGTCGCGGTAGATGGTGCAGCCCTTGCAGCCCGTGCGCCAGGCTTCTACGTAGAGCCGGTTCACGAGGGCTTCGTCGACGTCGTTGGGCAGGTTGACGGTGACGCTGATGGAGTGGTCGACCCACTTCTGGATGGCGCCCTGCATGCGCACCTTCATCAGCCAGTCAACATCGTTGGCCGTGGCCTTGTAGTAGGGCGAGCGGGCTACCAGGGCGTCGATCTCCTCCTGCGTATAGCGCTTGGTGGTGTCCAGGCCGTTCACCTTCATCCACTCCACGAACTTGGGGTGGTAGACGATGTACTCCTCGAACGAGTCGCCCACCTCGTCGACAAAGTCTACATGCACGTCGGCATCGCCGGGGTTCACCTTGCGGCGGCGCTTGTAGACGGGCATGAACACGGGCTCGATGCCGCTGGTGGTCTGCGTCATGAGACTGGTAGTGCCCGTCGGCGCAATGGTCAGGCAGGCTATGTTGCGGCGACCGAACTTCACCATGTCGGCATACAGTTCCTCGTCGGCGGCCTTCAGGCGCAGCACGAAGGGGTTCTGAGCCTCGCGCTGGGCGTCGTACACGGCAAAGGCACCGCGCTCCCGGGCCATATCGACACTGGAGCGGTAGGCATTCAGCGCCAGCGTCTTGTGCACGTTGACACTGAAGTCGGTGGCCTCCTGCGTGCCGTAGCGCAGCCCCATGGCGGCCAGCATGTCGCCCTCGGCGGTGATGCCTACGCCCGTGCGGCGGCCTTTCGAGCTCTTGGCCTTGATTTTCTCCCAGAGGTGCAGCTCGGCCTCCTTCACCTCGGCCGACTGCGGGTCGGAGCCGATTTTCTCCATAATCATGTCTATCTTCTCCAGCTCCAGGTCGACGATGTCGTCCATCAGCCGCTGGGCCATCTGCACATGGCGGCGGAACAGCTCGTAGTCGAAGTAGGCGCTCTCGGTGAAGGGGTTCTTCACATACGAGTAGAGGTTGATGCACAGCAGGCGGCACGAGTCGTAGGGGCACAGCGGTATCTCGCCGCACGGATTGGTCGACACCGTGCGGAAACCCAGGTCGGCATAGCAGTCGGGGATGCTCTCGCGCAGGATGGTATCCCAGAACAGCACGCCGGGCTCGGCACTCTTCCAGGCGTTGTGCACGATCTTCTCCCACAGCGCCTTGGCCGAGATTTCCTTCCGCATGCTGACCTCGGCAGTGCTGCCGTCGACGGGGTACTGCTGCACGTAGGGGCGGTCGTTCGTGGCGGCCTCCATGAACTCGTCGTCTATCTTCAC
>DEWO01000076.1:0-136 GCA_002363695.1 Prevotella sp. UBA3208 | reverse complement strand
TGCCCTCCGTCATCTTGGCATCGATGAACGCCTCCGAGTCGGGATGCTTGATGCTGACCGACAGCATCAGCGCTCCGCGCCGACCGTCCTGCGCCACCTCGCGCGTACTATTACTATAACGCTCCATGAAGGGCAC
>DEWO01000060.1:1829-9934 GCA_002363695.1 Prevotella sp. UBA3208 | reverse complement strand
ATACACCCGGGTCGTTCTCGTTCTTGCTAAACTTCAACAGTTTCTCTACTGCTTTTACTCTCAGTGCCATAGTTCTTTTCCTTTCTTTTGATTTTAGTTAAACATTTTGATTTTTAGTCAAACATTTGCTTTGTAAGGACTTTTTGCCTCTTTCCGGTTCTCGTCCTTTTACCCTTTTTGCCTTCCTTCCGTCGTCCGTTTTTGCGCGCTGTGCAGGGCGTAAATTCTGGCCGGCCTAATAGTAAATACTCACTCGCCGCGTGCATCCGCATCCTTCTTCCGGTTGACAGTGCAAAGGTACGAAAATTTCAAGTCAGTTCCAAATTTTGCCCCTCCAATTCAGCCGATTTTCAGCACAAACTGCGCGAATTCGTTTCAGCAGCCCGAACGGGTCGATGACAAATGACAGATGACAGATGACAGTTTTCTGAAAATCAGTGCGCCTTTATATATAGTATTATATATATTATAATATATATAATACTATACCCTCTATACTCCCAAATTCAAAAAACTGTCATCTGTCATCTGTCATCGCCATTTTTTGCAGTTTTCGCTCCTAAAGGTTTTTCTATTCGGAAAACTTTTCGTATCTTTGCGCCGACATATCAAAGTAAGGAGATAATATGGCAACGACATTGTCTGATATACCGGTTAGTTCAAAGCATGAGGCAACACTCAGCAATGCAGATGGCTTTACAGCCTTCTGCTTCGGAGGGTACAATATCCGTTTCAAGGCTCCATACAGCCTGGAGCGATATACTAGTGTTGTGAAGTGGGACAATGGCTATTTGGTTGTTATGGCAAAGTATCGCCACCATTCAGAACCAGAAGAAGAATACATCGACCTCATACCTATTCTGGATGGGCTATACATCGACCACGATTCCTTTTTAAAACCAATTAAAAGCGTACGTATTGCATATGCCTGACATAAAAGCCGTAGCCGACAAGGCAGATATTATAGTAAATGGGTATGCATTCACTCGCAATGGCGAATGCATACAGGTGCTCAACCTCAACAGTCCTAACAAAGCAGTGGTATATGGCACAGACGGAGAAGTGCTGGAGACGACGATGGATGATATTGAGCTGTCAATCGCGAGCCGCTATCTTCAGCAAAATAAGAAGTACATGGAGGACTGACAAATGCCAAAGTACTACGACTTCAAGGTGGCAGGCTATTACCTGTATTTCACGTCTTTCTGTGTAGTGGAATGTATGCACGTCCATGCTAGCGATAGCAAACTTTCTGAGGGAGGCTCTGCCAAATTCTTCGTCAAGAGCAATGGCGATGCTGTGCTTCAAAATCGTGGTATGCTCAACGATCGCGAGATATCCAGAATATCAGAGTTCATTAAAGATCACTATCAGGAAATGTATCTTCGTTGGTCGCAATATAGTGAAAAAGGATATTACGAAAAATAATCATGGCTTGTGACCAAGGCATTCAACGGAGAAAAGACGGTTTCAGTCAATATTGAGAAATAAAATTAGGAGGACAACGAGAGATGTGCAAGTGAAGGAAGTACTTAAGATAGCCTCAGAATATCGAGAAAAACTACTTCGCCAATGGATGCTGTTTAAGCAGGGTAAGCCAATAAAAATCATTAAAGTAAAAAAAACGAGATAGTTTATGTACAAGACAGAAGGATTTTGGAACGTTACACCACGCATAAAGCGGTTGTCGTTTCCCCAAAGAGGTAAATTCCAGGTCGACCTATACGATGGTCGTTCAATAGTTATGCCAATCTCTGCTTTTCCATCTCTGAAACGTGTTCCTGTAAAAGAACGCAACAAGTGGTATCTGATGGGGGGCGGTGTAACTTGGGACTCTTGTCCTGAGGTAATCCACATTGAACAGATATTGGGTAATTTCCAGAATTATGTTCATGAGGCTTCAGAATTAAATCTTCGACAATAATCTTTTCTACTACTTCATGCCATATACCAAAGGCAAGGGCATTCGTGACTTGTACCAGATAGAGGTGGCTCGTGTAGGCACGACAAGACCAGCGTGAGACTTGAAACGAGGTGACATGCAAGCGTGGCGACATATGCCTGCTGCTCATCTGCAATGAGAAATCGAAGAAGATCATGGAGAATAAGGGATTAATATAATAAGGAGGTAAAAGAACGATGGATTACTTAGAGTACAAGGGCTACAAGGGTAGCGTGTCCCCAGCAAGGAGCATTTCCCGCAGACACCTATTGTGGTGACTCCAGCCGAGATGTTGGAGATTCTGAGGAGGCACGCCGCGTATTAGCAATCTTTAACTCAAAAATATCTCCCGCATCTGCTTATAGGTGCGGGATTTTTTATACTTTTGCAGTTCCTATTGAGTCATCTAAAAAAAGCAGTTAGAAAACTAAAAACATGAGATTTACACTATCAAGCACAGCACTCTCCAGTAAACTATCGGCACTGTCGAGAGTCATCAACAGCAGAAGTAGCCTACCCATATTGGGAGATTTCCTGATGGGGTCGGCAGACATGTATGAGGAAACATCGGTTAACGGTAAGACAACAGAAACGAGAAACGAACGCAAGAGAGAGAATTCAGTAAAGAGACAGCAAGAGACCCCAGTAACAACTAATCCAATAACCCTCCAGTCAGATAGTTCTTATGCCATCACAGAATGCCACTGTACGACCCACGCGCAAGAAGAAGGAAACATCGCTCAGAGAAGCCATCATGTGGCATGTCGGGCAGTTTTTCGAGTTGCACGGTCTGGAGGCGGCCATAGACCATTTCGAGGGGGTAAAGGCGATGTTCTCAGGCGTGCCCGACTGGGCTGGCATAGAGGTGGATGTGACCGGCTTCTTTCTGGAGAAACGGCGCGAGGCTCTTCAGAAAGAGCACGAGCGTCAGCAACAGCTGGACAGCGCCATGATGGAGGGCTACGCCAAGGGCATGAGCATAGGCCAGCAGAACATGCTCACCGGGGCCAACTCGCAGGCTCCGTATTATCCCGCAACACCAATGATAGGAGGGTTCGGCAATGACAAGCGAAGAACTAAATGAGCTGATAGCCCGGACTATAGCCTCTGCCAAGCAGGTAAACCTGCTGACGGGCGACCATGCGTCGGCACCGTATTATGAGGCAGGTTCCAGCCCGAAGGCAGAGCTCAGCCAGAAGCAGTCGCAAACGGTATCGCGGCTGAAGCCCATCTTCTACGGGAACGAGGATGAGGCAAGAAACTTTCTGCTGCGCGTGCAGGACATGAAGGCCATGCAGATTACTACGCTGGTGAACACGCTGGTGGCTGAGCGGAAAATCTCGGATGTGTCATGTCATCGCGAGCTCTTCACCGTGCTCAGCGAAAGCGGCATCTACGACCGTTCGGAGTCGAACTGGAACCAGCAGGTGAAGTAAGCAGACAAAACATTATCCGGACAATGGGAAATCGGTTTATGAGAGCTGGTTTCCCATTGTTTTTTGCACAAATATTTGTACAAGTACTTGTGCTGGACTTGTATTTACTTGTATTTACTTGTTCTTCAAGAGATTAGCAAGTTATTTATTATCCCCATACAAAAAAACGCGCTAATTTTGCCATCAGAAAGCTTCGGCTCGGGGCTGGAGCAGTAATCCTTTTAATAATAAACAATGATGGTAAAGACAAAGAATCAGACGATGAAGTTCGAGAACCGACAGCTTGGTATGGCAGTGCGGGTTGTGATGGGCGCCGAGGGCGAGCCGATGTTCGTGGCCTCCGACCTGGCCAAGGCACTGGGTTATCGCGACGCTACCAGGTGTGGACGCAGGCAGGCGTTGAGTTCCTGAAAAGAAAATTGAAGAATTGAAAAATTGAAGAATTGAAAAATTGAAGAATTGAAGTTCCGTAAAAAGTATTAACCCTGAGTTGAAGCGCTAAGGAGGATATTCCCGGGTAAATGCGCAAAGATTCTGAATGCCCTTCCGACTCGCAAAACAACTCAAAACATGGAAACAGTAAACAACAGTTACAAGCAGCAGATTCTGAACGACGTCCAGATGGACACTCAGACCACGTTTATGAACAACGGCGACATTAACATCCACGTCTGCCCGTGGGAGCAGGACAAGGCTCCCGTGACCGCCGAGGGCAAGCCGATAGTGCGCTACCGCGCAGGGGTGACGGTGGTGGACGAGGGCCGCACGGTGGTGAAGCGTTTCCGCGACGGCATGAACGGCCCGAAGTATGAGGTCATCTTCCAGACGGCTCATGCCGACGTGAAGCGCACGCGAGAGATGAACCACGGTCAGCGCGGATGCCTGAGGGTGGAGTTCCGATTTCCCCGACGCTATCCGCTCTCGCTGATGAAGAGCCTCTTCTACAAGGAGTCGGAGGAAATCATGTGTTACTTTAATTCGAGAAAGGAGGAAACCGTATGGTAAGCAGACTCATAGCACTGAACACGAAGCATTTCGCCGACCGCGGGAAGAACAATCGGGGCTATGCTGAGACCGCCACCTCGGAGCAGCTTGACGAGCTGCTCCGCCAGGAGTGGCTTCGCCGGGACGTGGCAGACATCCGCGCCGGACGTGAGGAGAAGAAGGACTGGCTGCCCTTCATCTGCCCGCACTACACGCGGTTCCGTGACAACCATCGGGCGCAGGACTCTATCATCCCCGAGGCGTTCACCTTTATGACGTGCGTAGATATTGACAGCCCAAAGTTGGTGCGCGGGGCGTTTACGAAGGCTTTGGAGGTGAACAAGGACGAGATGTCGGAGTGGCACGACGGGGTGCTGCGACTGGCACGTTCGGCTCGCGACAAAGGGCACATCTACATCCGCATCCCCAAGGGCATGACCATCGAGGAAGCACAGCGGGCGTTCTGCGAGGAGTTGGGCTTCGATGCCGACGAGCTGCTTGACTCGTCGTGCTGGACCCCCGAGCGCTACATCTACGTGACGGGTATCGACCAGGAGGTGTTTCGCTCTGAGCACTGGCTGGAGCCCATCGAGGGCGAGGAGTTAGAGGAGCGCCGCGAGGCTTATCTCCAGCGGGGACTCGATGTGGACGGAAGGCCGCTGGTTAAGGGTGAAGGGGTAAAGGTTAATGGTTGCCCTGCGCAGAATAACCCTGAACCATCCACCGTGAGCCATGAACCGATGAAAGCCGATGCGCGAGCCCTCTACATTTTCGATTCGTGCATGAAGGAGGCCGAGCTGACACCCGACGTGCTCATTGTGGAGGGGCACAGGCACGAGGCGCTGAAGAGCATCCTCTCCGTGGGAGCCACGCAGCTGCTGACGAAGGAGGAACTCCTCGGGGTGCTGCAGGTGCGCATGGCGCAGAACTGGCAGGACAAGAACATCCAGACGCTGGTGGACGACTTCTACTCGAAGTACTACGACCCCAGCCAGAAGATGTCGCAGTTTCAGCGCCGGGTGCTGGCCAAGTCGCTGAAGATGGTTCAAGGTTCAGGGTTCAAGGTTCAGGGTTGCCCTGCGGACAAAAATAATCATGAACCATTAACCAATAACCACGAACCAGCATTGCCGCCAGAAATGCCGAAGCGTCTGCCGAAGGTGGTTCAGCTACTGCTGTCGCGCACGCCCGACATCTACCGGCCGGCAGTGGCCCACGCTATCTTTCCCTCGCTGGGTGCCCATCTGTGGAAGGTGCGCTTCCCGTATATCGACAATGTGATGCACGAGGCTACGTTCATGAACGTGCTGATGGCTGGTACGGGTGCCGGTAAGGACTGTATCTCGCAACCCATCAACCACATCATGGCCGACATCCGCCTGCGCGATGCCGAGAACCTTCGTAGGGAGGCCGAGTGGAAGAAGGAGGTCAACTCGAAGGGCTCGAACAAGGACAAGCGTCAGCGTCCCGAAGGGCTGGTCATCCAAGAGGTAGACCCCGACATGACCAATCCCGCCTTCGTCATGCGCATGGCCGAGGCCGACGAGCACTTTCTCTACACGAAGATGAACGAGATAGACCAGTTCGACGCCCTGCGCGGTTCGGCCCGCGGTTCGCAGCAGTTTCAGATTATGTGCCTCTCGTTCGACCCAGACAACCGTTACGGTCAGACGCGTGTGGGCGTGCAAAGCGTGACCGAGAAGGTGTGCATCCGATTCAACTGGAATGCCGCCACGACCATCCAGAAGGGACAGAAATACTTTGCGAAGGTGCTGACCGACGGGCCCATCTCGCGCATTAACTTCTGCACCATCCCTGAGCGCGAAATCGGAGCCGACATGCCCGTGTATGGCACGTACGATGCTGCCTTCGACGAAGAGCTGCGCCCATACATCGACCGCCTCTGTCGTGCATCAGGCATCGTAGACTGCCCACAGGCATTCCGGCTGGCCAAGCGGCTGAAGGATGAGTGCGCCGAGTTTGCCCGGCTGTCACAATCGAGAGTATATGAGAACCTGTCGTTTCGTGCCAACGTGATAGCCTACCTGAAGGCCTGCGTGCTCTATATCTGCAACGACTACAAGTGGGGGCGCGAGATAGAAGACTTTGTGCGCTGGTCGTTGCAGTACGACCTCTGGTGCAAGATGCTGTTTTTCGGCGAGGCCATCGAACAGGCTAATCGCAGCAGCGAGGAGCAGACTGGTCACCGTGGCCCTCGCAATCTGTTGGAACTGCTGCCCGATGAGTTTACCCTGCATGATGCAAACCTCATCCGTCAGGCCAACGGCATGGACACGCGCAGCACCCGCAATATGCTCTCGCAGTGGGTACATCGCGGCTACCTCTTACAGATGACAGATGACAGTTTTATGAAAATTGAAAAATTGAAGAACGTTTAAAAATTGAAAAATTGAAGAATTGAAGAATTGAAGAACGTTTAAGAATTGAAGAATTGAAAAATTGAAGAAAAATAGATGATGGAACTGATATTAGAACGTATAGCAAAGCGTAAGACCTACACGATTGGTAGGCTCTGCATCAGAGAACAGATTGCCGACGAGTATTCAACAGGCACGGAAGACAAGTATTTCTGCGACACGCTGGAGCCCACTTGGCGCGACTACGAGCACGGGGCGTATAAAATCAAGGGAAAAAGTGCTATCCCCGAAGGCCGCTATGCGGTGGTCATCTCTTGGAGTCCGAAGTTCAAACAGTGGCTGCCCATCCTGCTTGGTGGCCCCGAATTCAACAGCAAGTGGCAGGGTGTCCGCATCCATGCGGGCAACACGTCAGAGGACACCGAAGGCTGCATCCTTGTGGGTAAAAACAGAGTGGTCGGCCAAGTACTCGACTCACGCGTCTGGCTCAACCGTCTGAAGCAGAAAATCGTGGAGGCCAAGAATCGGGGCGAGCCTGTGTGGCTGACCGTCAAGTGACCGTCAAAAAAAATAGTATGTGGCTGCACTTCGCCGTGCGGCCGGCAGATAACAGAAGAAAGGTTGCGCTCTTGTGAGTGCAACCCTTCTATTTACGATTTCCCCTGACGATTAGCTGTTGTACTCCTGCCAGGACTTAATCTTGATGTCTTCCTGCTTGAGGGCAGTGAAGGCTTCGATGTAGGCCTTGGCCAGACGTACGTTGGTCATCAGCGGAATGTTGTGGTCAATGGCTCCGCGGCGGATGCGGTAGCCGTTGGTCAGCTCACGCTTGGTGTGGTTCTTGGGCACGTTGACGATGAGGTCGAACTGGTGCTGGGCAATCATGTCCATGACGTTGTTGTCGCCTTCCTCGTCGGGCCAGCAGACGGCTGTTGCTGCCACGCCGTTGTCGTTGAAGAACTTGGCCGTACCGTCTGTGGCGTAGACCTTGTAGCCCTTCTGTACCAGTTCCTTGGCGGGTTCCAGCAGGCTGACCTTGCCCTTAGCGGCACCCGACGAGATGAGGATGCTTGCACCCTGCTTGGGCAGACGGTAGCCGGTGGCAATGAGGGCATTGAGCAGGGCCTCGTTCAGGTCGTCGCCCAGACAGCCTACCTCGCCGGTAGAGCTCATGTCAACACCGAGCACGGGGTCGGCATTCTGCAGACGTGCAAACGAGAACTGGCTGGCCTTAACGCCGATGCGGTCAATGTCGAACTCGAACTTCTCAGGGCGAGAGTAGGGGGCATCGAGCATAATCTTGGTAGCGGTCTCGATGAAGTTGCGCTTCAGTATCTTCGAAACGAAGGGGAACGAGCGCGAGGC
>DEWO01000060.1:0-1713 GCA_002363695.1 Prevotella sp. UBA3208 | reverse complement strand
CTTGGCGAGGAACTGGATGTTGAAGGGACCAGAGATGTTGAGCTCCTTGGCTATCTTGCGCGAAATCTTCTTAATCTGACGGACGGTAGAGAAGTAGATGTGCTGTGCGGGGAATACCATGGTGGCGTCGCCTGAGTGAACACCGGCATACTCTATGTGCTCGGAGATGGCATACTCGACCACCTCGCCCTTGTCGGCCACGGCGTCGAACTCTATCTCTTTGGTTTCGGTCATGAACTTGGAAACCACCACGGGGAACTCCTTAGACACCTCGGTAGCCATAGAGAGGAAGCGGTGCAGCTCCTCGTCGTCGTAGCACACGTTCATGGCAGCACCCGAGAGTACGTACGAGGGACGCACCAGTACGGGATAGCCCACCTCGGAGACAAACTCCTTGATGTCGTCGAACGAGGTCAGTGCACGCCATGCCGGCTGGTCAATGCCCAGCTTGTCGAGCATGGCCGAGAACTTGTCGCGGTTCTCAGCACGGTCAATGTTGACGGGGCTGGTACCCAGCACGGGAACACCCTGACGGTGCAGCTTCATGGCCAGGTTGTTAGGAATCTGCCCGCCCACGCTGACGATGACGCCACGCGGTGACTCAAGGTCGATGACGTCGAGCACACGCTCCATCGACAGCTCGTCGAAGTAGAGGCGGTCACACATGTCGTAGTCGGTAGACACCGTCTCGGGGTTGTAGTTGATCATGATGGACTTGTAGCCCAGCTTGCGTGCCGTGTTGATGGCGTTCACCGAACACCAGTCAAACTCTACGGAGCTGCCGATGCGGTAGGCACCGGAACCCAGTACGATGACCGACTTCTCGTTATTATAATAGGTAATGTCGTGCGCGGGCGCATAAGGCTTGCCGTCGGGACGTGCGAAGGCCGGCGTGTGGGTGTAGGTGAAGTACAGGTAGTTGGTGAGCTCAGGATGCTCAGAAGCCACCGTCGGGATGCGCTTGACGGAAGGCAGGATGCCCTGGCGCTTACGATGCTGGCGCACCATCAGGTTCTCCTTCTCCATATTGCCGTTTTCAGGCTTCAGCACGAAGCGGGCTATCTGGAAGTCGGAGAAGCCGCACTGCTTCACCTCAAGCAGCAGCGAGTTGGGCAGGTCCTCCAGGCTGTTGTACTCCATCAGCTGGTGCTTCAGGTCTACGATGTGCTTCAGTCGCTCAAGGAACCACTTGTCAATCTTGGTCAGCTGCTCAATGCGGTCGATGGTGTAGCCTTCCTCCAGTGCCTGTGCGATAGCAAAGATGCGGAGGTCGGTGGGGTTGGCCAGTGCGTCGTCCAGATTGTCGAACTTGGTGTGGTCGTTGCCCACGAAGCCGTGCATACCCTGGCCTATCATGCGCAGACCCTTCTGAATCATCTCCTCGAAGGAACGTCCGATGGACATGATTTCGCCCACGGACTTCATGCTGGAACCAATGTGGCGCGAGACGCCTGCAAACTTGGTGAGGTCCCAGCGCGGAATCTTACAAATCATATAGTCGAGTGACGGAGCGACGTAAGCAGAGCTCGTCGTACCCATCTCGCCAATCTGGTCGAGGGTGTAGCCGAGTGCTATCTTAGCAGCCACGAAGGCAAGGGGATAACCCGTTGCTTTTGAGGCCAATGCGCTGGAACGGCTCAAGCGAGCGTTAATCTCAATGATGCGATAGTCGTTGGTGTTGGCATTGAAGGCAAACTGGATGTTGCACTCGCC
>DEWO01000124.1 GCA_002363695.1 Prevotella sp. UBA3208 | reverse complement strand
GTCGCGATTCGGTTCTTCAGTCGGCGTTTGTCAATGGTGCGTATCTGGTCGGTGGCCATCTCGCCGTCACGGCCCATGATGTTACAATGCACACGATAGGGATAGCCATGAATGGCCGACGTGACGGGAACGATAATCACCGTGTCGAGATGGTCGTTCAGTTCCTTGGGGCTGGCAATGACGCACGGACGAATCTTCTGCATCTCAGCACCGATGGTAGGGTTAAGGTCTACCCAATAGACATCGAACTGGTTTACCATTTCCAGTCCTCCAGCTTTTCGTCCTCGAATACATCAGCTGCCAGCAGTCTGTCCTCGCCGTCGGCATGGGCCTGCATGGCAGCTGCTGCCCATCCGTCACGGGGATTGCTGCCCGCCTTTTTTTCCTGAGCAATAACTAAGCTTCTAACATAGGCAATCACTTTTGTCATTGCTGACTCACTGTCGAGCAACGGACTCATCTCGCGGAACAGTTCCGCACGCAGTTGTATTGCTGTCATAATCCTAATATGTTTGGTTTCTGGCTGCAAATATACAAATAATTATCGAATAAGACGGTATATTAACATAAAAATCAAGCAAAATAAGCATGGAGGCAAAAATTGAAACATATCCTCGTCTGTGAAATAAAACGGTTGAATCTGCGTTATAATAAGGTATGCAGTGGACGGACAGAATCAGACAGGTGAAGATAGTCTTAGTGGCGGCGGCGGTGCTGATAGCCGTGGCGTCGCTGCTGGTGTCTCACTTCCTGGTGCGCGACCTCTCGACGGAGGAGCGTCACCGTATGGAAGTGTGGGCTCAGGCGCTGCACTCGCTGAACGAGGCCGACGAGACGACGGACTTGTCGCTGGTGCTGAGCGTGATGGAGGGTAACAATACCATTCCTGTGGTTGTGCTGAACGAGAACGGTGGCATTGACGACTACAGGAACATAGAAGACACGGCGGACATCGGCCGATATGCCCAACGCATGATGAAGGCGGGTGACACCATCCGCGTGGGCAGCCAGCTGGTGTGCTATGATGAGTCAGTGATGCTGAAGCGTCTGTCGGCATGGCCTTATGTGCAGTTAGGCATAGTGCTCATCTTTGTGGTGGTGGCCATCTTTGCCTTGCTGTCGTCGAAGCGGGCTGAGCAGAACAAGGTGTGGGTGGGTCTGTCGAAAGAGACTGCCCACCAGCTGGGTACGCCCGTGTCGAGTCTGATGGCCTGGGTGGAAATGCTGAAGGAACAGTATCCTGACGACGAATTGCTGCCCGAGATGGATAAGGATGTAAGGCGGCTCCAGCTGATAGCAGACCGTTTCTCGAAGATTGGCTCTCTGCCGGCTCCGGTAGCGTCGTCCATGAACGAGGTGCTGAATCATGTGGTGGACTATATGGACCGGCGAACCTCCAGCCAGGTCCAGATGATTCGCCGCTTCCCGGACCACGAAGTGATGGTCATGATGAATGCCTCGCTGTTTGAGTGGGTGATAGAGAACCTGTGTAAGAATGCCGTTGATGCGATGGAGGGCAAGGGTACTATCACGCTCACGTTGACGGAGGAGGACCAGCGCGTCATCATCGACGTGCAGGATACGGGTAAGGGGATTAAGAAGAAAGACCTGAACAACGTGTTCACGCCCGGCTTCACGACCAAGAAGCGCGGCTGGGGACTGGGCCTCTCGCTGGCCAGGCGGATAGTAGAGGAATATCACAAGGGCCATATCTATGTCAAGCAGTCCGAGGTGGGTAAGGGGACGACGTTCCGGATAGAGATGAAGGCCCGATAATTGCACATGACTTGGGCGGTGTGTGCAAAAAGGATGCCGGACGGGGACTGATTTTCAATAAAAAGCGAAATTTTTCTTAATTCTTAATTCTTAATTCATAAATTCTTTGTACCTTTGCAGCCTAAAAGTGTGACTATGTGTAGTTTGGATGCCTTTAAGATAGATTTGAAAGGGTTGAGGGAGGACGAGACGGTCCTTGATTTTGACCTCAATGACGGTTTCTTTCAGGCCCTGGACGGCTCACAGCTGGAGCATGGAGTATTGCATGTGTCAGTATCTATACGCAAGATGTCTGGCTTTTTCGACCTCCAGTTCCATACCGAAGGCGAGGTGACTGTCAGTTGCGACCGCTGTCTGGATGACATGCAGCAGCCCATTGTGACGGACAACAGCCTGGTGGTCAAGTTGGGCGACACATACAACGAGACAGACGATACCGTGACGATTGATGAGAACGAAGGAATACTCGACACGTCTTGGTTCATCTATGAGTTTGTCATGCTGGCCATACCCATTAAGCACGTTCATGCACCTGGAAAATGCAATAGTGCGATGACGCAGAAGCTCGCCGAGCTGAGCGGCGCTGTCCGAAGCAGCGAAGAGGAGACTGAGGTGGCAGACCCCCGTTGGGAAAAATTGAAAAGTTTAAAAGTTTAAAAATTTAAAAAGTAATACAATTATGGCACATCCTAAAAGAAGACAATCGAACACTCGTACCGCAAAGCGTCGTACTCATGACAAGGCAGTAGCACCCACACTGGCAGTATGCCCTAACTGTGGTGCTTATCACATCTACCACACCGTATGCCCCACCTGTGGCTACTATCGTGGCAAGATTGCTATTGTGATGGACGAGGCAGCAGAATAAGGTAAAAGGTAATCATAGAAAGTGAAAAACAAATTCAATGCGATAATCACCGGCATTGGTGGCTACGTACCCGACTATGTTCTGAATAATGAGGAGCTGTCGCATATGGTAGACACCAATGACGAGTGGATTATGACCCGTGTTGGTATCAAGGAGCGCCGCATCCTTACCGAGGAAGGTCTTGGCACCAGTTACATGGCCCGTAAGGCTGCCAAGCAATTGATGCAGAAGACTGGCGCAGACCCGGATGCCATTGATGCAGTCATTGTTGCCACTTCTACGGCTGATTATAAGTTTCCGTCTACAGCAAGTATTGTCTTAGGCAAACTCGGATTGAAGAATGCCTTTGCTTTCGATTTCTGGGGAGCCTGCTGTGGATTCCTCTATTCTCTTGACGTGGCCTCTTCGATGATTCAGTGCGGCCGCTACAAGAAGATTATTGTGATAGGTGCTGACAAGATGTCGTCAGTGACAGACTATAAGGACCGTGCTACGTGTCCTCTCTTCGGCGACGGTGCCGCAGCCGTTTTGTTGGAAGCCACCGAGGAAGAGAACATCGGCCTGTTGGATTCGTACTTCCGTTGTGACGGCAGGGGACTTCCCTTCCTTCACATGAAGGCCGGCGGCTCAGTCTGTCCTCCAAGCCATTTCACCGTAGACCACCGCTTGCACTATCTCTATCAGGAGGGACGCACCGTGTTCCGCTATGCCGTCACCAACATGAGTGAAGACTGTGCACTGATAGCAGAGCGCAATCAGCTGAGCAAAGAGAACATCCGTTTCGTGGTGCCTCATCAGGCTAATATGCGTATCATAGAAGCAGTGGGTAAGCGTCTGGAATTGTCTATGGACCAGGTGATGGTCAACATCGAGCACTATGGTAACACCTCGGCAGCCACCATTCCG
>DEWO01000063.1 GCA_002363695.1 Prevotella sp. UBA3208 | reverse complement strand
CTTGTTTTACTTACTTTAGCAAAGAATATTGCATCGAATACGAGCATGACGAGATAGAAGATGATGAACACGATGGAAAACCATTTAATGGCTTCCGGGTTGTCCCGTTTCACTACACAATACACCAGCAGCACCGCTGCAGCCGCCATCAAGCGGAAGGCCGAACCGGCCAGATAGTATTTAGGCAGTGTCTCAGGCGAACGGCGGGCCAATGCCTGCCACCCCCCGATATAGGCTGCCGAGCAGAGGATGTGGAAACCGGCAGAAATCAATCCGTAATCTTCCATGCCGACGGTTATCGTCCCAATGTACATGCTCAGCGTAAAGAACAACGTCGAGATCATGTACTCACGGGTTGTCTTATTGAGACCGTCCATCTCTCGCATACCTAATTTAAATATAACCTATTCGTTCACTTCAACGCAGAGCGACACCACGTTCTGCTGTACCTCGACGAAGCCGCCCAGAATCTCCAGCTGTACCTTCTGTCCCTTGGACTGTCCATACTCTACAACACCCTTGTCGAGGGTAGAGATAATGGGAGCGTGGTCCTTGAGAATCTCGAACTGGCCCTGCGAGCCAGGCACGAGCACGCTCTCGACCTCTCCGTCAAACTCTATTCGCTCAGGCGAGACAATCTTCAGCTTCAACATAATTGTCAATTATCAATTGTCAATTAACCTTGGGCAGCCTCCAACAGCTTCTTGGCCTTGGCCTTGGCATCCTCGATGGTACCGACGTTCAGGAAAGCCTGCTCGGGCAGGTCGTCCACCTCGCCGTCCAGAATGGCGTTGAAGCCCTTGATAGTCTCCTCGATGGGCACCATCACACCTGGCAGACCCGTAAACTGCTCGGCCACCGAGAACGGCTGACTCAGGAAGCGCTGCACGCGGCGTGCGCGGTTCACCGTCTGCTTGTCCTCGTCCGACAGTTCGTCCATACCCAGGATGGCGATGATGTCCTGCAGTTCCTTGTAGCGCTGCAGAATCTGCTTCACGCGCTGAGCACAATTGTAGTGTTCCTTGCCCACCACCAGCGGGTCCAGAATACGTGAGGTAGAACCCAGCGGGTCAACGGCAGGATAGATACCCAACTCGGCAATCTTACGGTCCAGCACCGTCGTAGCATCCAGGTGCGTGAACGTCGTAGCAGGAGCAGGGTCGGTCAAGTCGTCGGCAGGCACATACACAGCCTGTACCGAGGTGATAGAACCCGACTTAGTAGAAGTGATGCGCTCCTGCATCGAGCCCATCTCCGAAGCCAGCGTCGGTTGGTAACCCACGGCTGACGGCATACGGCCCAGCAGAGCCGACACCTCAGAACCAGCCTGAGTGAAACGGAAGATGTTGTCGATGAAGAACAGGATGTCGGCAGCACCGCCGTCCTTGCCACCGCCGTCGCGGAAGCCCTCGGCCACCGTCAGCCCCGACAGAGCCACTGACGCACGTGCACCGGGGGGCTCGTTCATCTGACCATACACCAGCGTAGCCTGCGACTTCTTCAACTCCTCCGGGTCAACCAGCGAGAGGTCCCACTTACCCTGGGCCATAGCCTCCTTGAACTTGTCGCCATAGCGGATAACGCCCGACTCTATCATCTCGCGGATGAGGTCGTTACCCTCACGCGTGCGCTCACCGACTCCGGCAAATACCGAGAATCCGTTGTGCCCCTTGGCAATGTTGTTGATGAGCTCCATGATGAGCACCGTCTTACCTACACCGGCACCACCGAAGAGTCCGATCTTACCACCCTTCAGGTACGGCTCCAACAGGTCAATCACCTTGATACCCGTTGACAGCACCTCCTTCGTCGTCGAGAGTTCCTCGAACTTCGGAGCCTCGCGGTGGATGGGATAGGCACCCTCCATGTTCAGCTGTTTCATACCATCGATAGGCTGACCGATCACGTTCAGCATACGACCTTTAATCTGTTCACCGGCAGGCATCAGAATGGGTGAGCCCATCGGTTTAGCTTCCAATCCACGCTGCAGACCGTCGGTATTGTCCATGGCAACGCAACGCACCGTGTCCTCGCCGATGTGCTGCTGCACCTCGACAATGAGCTGCGTCCCGTTAGGACGGTCAATCGACAAAGCCTCGTGAATCTTCGGGAGCACCTTTTCCGCATCCTGTCCCTTGGTATCGAAGTAAACGTCAATAACCGGGCCGATAATCTGCGAAATGTGTCCGTTAATCTGTGACATAAGCAGTTTTGTTTATTTTAAAATTATTGTTTGTTTTGAGTCAATAGTGACTGCAAAGATAGCGAATTTATTCCAATAAACGAAACATTTCGCGTTTTTTTTGCAAAAAATGTGAGACTGTTACCCGTCCCTGCGGTTCGCGGTGCAGTACCGGGACGTCTTATTAGTACGACGAGTCTATTCTCTAGTTTAGAGCCGTCGCGGGACAGCCGGGCCATAATATCGCTCCTTACAGATTACGATAGAATTCGAGTATGCGTACGCGAGCGCACCGATGATCGTGGCGCCGATACCAAGCAGCGTGGTGAGGGCTGACACGATAAGGTTGACAGGCATACACAGATTAACGGCAGCCATGGCATCCGTAGATATGAAATTACTCACAATGGCGCTGTCTGTAGTGATATTCAACTGACCGACCAGCATCGACAGCATCATGGCAAGCAGGAAATTCTTTATAGCACAACTGATAACCGTAGGTTTTCTCTTCATCATATTATCATTAATTACGAGCACTTTGAGCGCAAAATTACAAAAAAAAACATCTACTGCCAAATGTTTTTGAATAATTTAAAAGTTTTCCCTACAACCTCGGCAAACGAATTTCATCGGCTCACGAAAGCAAAATAGCCCCCTCGGGGCGCACTGAGGCGGAAAGTCTGCGGTGCGGGGTTTGATAAAGCCCCCTCCGGCGGGCTTCCCCGTAGCGGGGAAATCAGAAATAACATCATTATTAACTTAAACCTATTATTATTATGTTTCCAAACGCATTACAATGGCAGAGTGTATTGATTCATTCGATGGACAACGCCACGCTGCTGAGTTTCTGCAACAATGTTGACGAGAAGTGCCAGGCCGCTTCTGCGGCGGCAATGAGAGAGAAGATGGGCCAGTTCTACGCCGACTTCCACGCGGCCGCCGCGCAGTACGACCTAGTGTTCAGCCCGACCCGGACGGTGGCTCGGACTCGGACGAGTAGGTGAAACGAAAAAGAGAGAGAGGGCTGGCAGACGTGAGTGCTGCCGGCTCTCTCTCTCTTTTTGTCTTTATGGCGAGGGGGGCTTTACAACGTAATCAGGTTCAGCTCGCACCAGAGCACGACGTAGCCGAGAATCCAGCCCAGCAGCACCTTGGGGGTGAGGTGCTTGACGTACCAGCCCAGGCGGACGTGCTCCATCTTCATGAGGGCTATGCCGCTGATGCTGCCCACGGAGAGCAGACAGCCACCGACGGCCGTGGCGTAGGCAATGATGCTCCAGTAGGAGCCGTTGACGGCCACGTCGCCCACACCGACGGTGTAGAGCGAGATGTTGGAAATGGCGATGGTGAAGGAGTCGACGATGCCGGACAGCAGCCCTGCGACGATGCCCATCAGCCATACGTCGTGGACATGGGTGTCGAACCAGTCGGCGACATCGCTCCATACGCCGGTCTCGGTGATGACGCCCATGCCGAGCATGATGCCCATGATGAAGAGCATCTGCTGCAAGGCGCCATACTGTAGCGACATGGGTATGCGTCGCTGCGCCATCTGGTCGGCAGCCATGAGCTTGCGGTTGAAGGCTTCGTTGACCACCCACAGCACGCTGAGCACGCAGAGGGCGCCGAGGAAGGGGGCCAGCTTGGTGATGTTGTGGAACGTGGGGATGAACCACAGTCCGCCAATGCCCACGATGAGTATGATGACGCGCTGCCAGCGGTTCAGTCGGGTATCGTCGCCGCGATATGGCGACGGACTCCAGGCGACGTCCAGTCGGTCGGGCAACTCGCGGTTGATGAGGATGGTTGGCACCACCCATGCCAGCACGGCGGGGAGGGCGAGGAATGCCGAGAAGTGGCTGGCGGTGACGGCTCCGTCGCCCCAGAGGATGAGCCCCGTGGGGTCGCCGATGACGGTAAAGCAGCCGCCGCAGTTGGCTGCCAGCACGACGGCCGAGCCGACGTACATACGCTGGCGGGAGTTCTGCAGTATCGAGTGCATGACGACCAGCATGGTCATGGTGGTGGTCAGGTTGTCCAGATTGGCCGAGAGTATGAAGGTGGCCAGGGTGATGGTCCACAAGAGGCGCTTGGAGTTGCGCGTGCGAATCCACTCCTTGATGAAGTCGAAGCAGCCGTTGTTGTTCAGCAGTTCGACGATGGACATGGTGGCGAGCAGGAACATGACGATGGCTGCGGCCCTGCCGACGTAGTTGAGGAACACATTATTATATATGTAGTACTTCACGGTCTCGCTGGTGGCCACTCTGCCTGCCAGCCACTCCATGTATTCGGCCGGGTGGCGGTCCATCACGAAGTCGGCTCCCCAGCAGACATAGACCACCCACCCTACGGTGCCGAGGAACATGGCAATGGCCGCCTTGTTGACTCCCGTCAGGTGCCCCGTGGCAATGAGCACGAGCGACAGGATGAGCATGGTAACGATAATGAGCGTCATGAGCGTATTTACTTATTTACGATTTGAGTTTTCTGCGGGCAAAGTTACGAAAAAACGAGTGAAATGCAAAAGGAAAGCTTGCTTTTCTTTTCATTTCCGAGTGCGAAGTAAGTTCTCCGAAGGAAAAGTTACGAAAATTTTACGAATTACGGATGGCGAAGGGTGAATTATTTCAAATATGTATGCCGTGTATGTTCTTGACCTCGCTCATGACGAAGGTGCTCTCGAGGGAGGCGAGGCTCTCGATGTCGCCCAGCTTGTTGAGTACAAACTCCTGATACTGCTTCATGCCCGAGGCACGGACCTTCAGCAGGTAGTCGTACTGCCCGGAGGTGTTGTAGCACTCGATGACCTCAGGTATGCGCTGGATGCGGCGCACGAAGGCATCGGCAATCTCGTGGTTGATTTGCTTCAGCTTGACCTTGCAGAACACGAGCAGTTCCTGGTCCAGCTTGTCGGGGTTGAGCACGGCAATGTACTTCTGGATGTAGCCCATGCGCTCCAGTCGTTTCTGTCGCTCGAAGACGGGGGTGGCGGTCAGATGGACGGCGTCGGCCAGCTCCTTGGTGGTCAGCTTGGCGTTCTTTTGCAGGGTGCGCAGTA
>DEWO01000065.1:14390-24823 GCA_002363695.1 Prevotella sp. UBA3208 | reverse complement strand
TAAGGGATGTTTAGTATTCAACGCACTCTGTTCCTTCCGACAGAACTGTGCACTGAGGAGCTGTTCTGGCAGCTGGTGCGCGACCCGAAAGTGAAGCAGCGCGAAGAAGAATACCGGGCTACGGGCGACGCGAAGAAGAAGCGTGCCCAGCCCGCCTTCATCTTCCAGGCTACCTTCGGGGAGTCGACATCGAAGAGTGGCAAGACAGGGCTGTGGCGCAAGCAGGAGACAGCCCGGCTGAACGGTCTGGTGATGCTGGACGTGGACCATGTGGAGGCTCCGCAGGAGCTCTATGGCGAATGGGTCAGGGCTCATGGCGACCTGAAGCAGTGGGGTGTCCTGCTGGTGCACGTGACACCGTCGGGCAAGGGCCTGAGACTGGTGTTCAAGGCGGATGCCACGGTGGGCAACCTGGCAGACAACCAGCACTGGATGGCCGAGAGGCTGGGGGTGACTATGGACGAGAGCTGCAAGGATGCCAGCAGACTGTCATTCTGTGTGTCGGAAGAGAACATCCTGTATTTGGACAAGGAACTGTTTACGTATGAGAACAAGGAGTATGATGAGCGATTTGCTGCTCTATATAGAGACGGTCGTTCACAGGCTACGGACAAGAAGGGAAACGAAAAAGTCATGACGGCCAGCGAAGCAGGTCAGACGGAAGAGAAGAGTAGTAACATAACACTGGAGAAGAATGAAGAAGGAGAATATGTGTACCACGGAGTGCCCTACCGGCGCATCTGCGAAGCGTGGCAGGAAGCCCAAGGAGGCGCGCCAGCCCCTGGAGATCGCCACCGAACGATGCTGCAGCTGGCTCTCGACCTGCGGTATATCACGGACAACAGTGCGGCGAATGTCGCTCGAGTGCTTGAGCTGTGCGGATTTGTGCAGGACATCATCCGCGAGCGCGGCGAGGGGGAGGTCAGAGGTGTTGCTGATACGGCTTGCGGACGTCAGCTCTACAAAGACATCCCGAAAAGGCTCGCGGGGGTGCTTGAAGGTGTGGGTATTCATGGCGGCCACGCCCGAACAGCTGGACGACCTGTGGCAGGGACTGAAATCCCTTACGCGCAGTTCGCTGAAAGGCTGGAGCCTCTGCTTGGCACCCCTTATGCCGACGCCTGTCGGGGAGTGAGCCGCGAGAACTGGCTCGGGGCGGTGTTTGCCGCCGGGGCGATGTACTGCACGCTGATGACGCGCTGCTGGTATGAGCACTACGACGGGGCGCGGCAGCGGATGAACCCGCAGGTGCTCATCATCGGCCACCCTGCCAGCGGCAAGTCGTTTGCGAAGCATCTGGACGACCAGATTATGTGCTCGATGCGGGCACAGGACGCGGAGGTGCGTGCGCAGGAGACGCGCTACAAACAGGAGCAGAAGAAGCGCGGCACGAGCAGCAAGGCACAGAAGCAGGATGCGCTGGTAGAGCCGGAGGGCATGATACGCTACCTGCCCACCAAGACCTCGAACAACATCTTCTTCCGTCGACTGAAGCGGGCGAAGGAGCTGGTGGACGGCGAGCAGATGCCCCTGCACCTGTATATGTTCGACTCGGAACTGGACTCCAGCATCACGGCCCAGAGCGGCGGAGCGTGGATAGGCAAGCACGACCTGGAACTGAAGGCGTTTCACAACGAGCTGTCGGGTGTGGACTATGCCAACGGCGACTCCATCAACGACATCCTGCCTGTCTACTGGAACTCGGTGACGACGGGCACCACCGTGAGCCTGCACAAGAAGTTCACGCTGCGGAACATCAACGACGGACTGTGCTCGCGCGTGGCCATCTTCCAGATGGAACGGGCGAACTTCCAGATGGTGCGCAAGCGCGTGGTGGACTGGCAGGCGAACGAAGCGCTGAAGCAGTGGGGCTTCCGCTTGGAGCAGCTGCACGGCGAACTGCCCTTAGGGCGGCTGATAGACCATGTGTACGACCTCTGCGAGCTGAGTGCACAGGAGGCGGAGGCAGCAGGCGACCTGGTGCTGGACTACCTGCGCAAGCGTGCGGTGTTCTATGCCACATGGTTCACCGTGCCGCGCATTGTCTGCCGACAGTATGACGCGTTCAAGAAGACAGGGAAGCTGGAGATTACGGACGACGACCTGAAGTTCGCCACGCTGATGTACGATGCGGTCATCTACTTCCAGGACTACTTCTTCGGGCAGATGCTGCAGGACTCGTGGGACAATGCGGAACGGGAGTATGTGCCCCGTCGCAAGAACTCGAAGAATGCAGATGCGTATCGCGACCTGCCCGAGCGGTTTACGGTGAAGGACGTGATGGCAGTGCTGGATATTGAAGACGTACCAGCAAGGCAACAGTGCAGTCGGTGGCTGAAGCACGGCTTTGTGGAGCGCGTCAAGCAGGGTAGGTACAAGAAGGTCATCAAGGAAATCGTGGTGTGAAAAAAATTGAAAAATTGAAGGATTGAAAAATTGAAGGATTGAAGAATGAAGAATGAGAAAGTAATGTTGTCGGAGCACTTTACGCTCGGAGAGATGACCAGGACGAGTGTGAGGGCGGAGAATGTGCCCTCGGAGACGGAGGTGGAGAACCTGAGGCGGCTGTGCCGATGGCTGGAAATGCTGCGCTCGCGCTGGAACATGATGTATGGCGAGGGTGACGACCCGCTGATTGTCAACAGCGCCTACCGCTCGGCAGAGGTGAACAGGGCTGTGGGCGGTGTGCCGACATCGAACCACCTGACGGGCTGTGCGGCGGACATCCGCGTCTGCGGACTGGAACAGCTCATCCGCTATGCCACCATCCTGCTGGACATCAGCGACGAGTCGGGCGAGGACTTTGACGAGCTGCTGCTGGAGCGCAACAAGGCGGGACGCTACTGGCTGCACTTCGCCGTACGCCCCTGCGGCAACCGCAGGAAGGTGAGGATGATATAAGAGGTCAGCGAACTGCTCGACCACATTGAGCACTGCCCAAGTACCGCGAACTGTTGTTCATCAGGTAAGAAACAGTAACTCATGCCTTATCAGGGGGAACTCGGAATCCATTACGTTACCGGTTCCCCCTATTGCTTTCAGGGAATTTCCTGCTCAGTCAGACATTTCTTGCCATGTTTATGCGTAAATCTTCTAAAATAGTTTCGTCGTTTCAGCATTATTTCGTACATTTGCACTGCTAAATTGTGAAGAAATGAAACTGAAATTCACCATACACTACCATACCGCATGGGGCGAAAGCCTGCATGTGAATATAGATTTCCATAGCCGGGACGGCATGGTGCGCCGTCAGAATCTGCTGATGCAGACGGACGATGGCGAGCTGTGGACGCTGGAGACGGCGGCCCTGATGAGCCGGCAGCACCCGCTGTCGCACATGGTCTATAGCTACGAGGTGGCGGACGCCGATGGGCGGGTGCTGCGCCGCGAGTGGGACATGGTGCCGCGCGTCTATGCCTTCGACGCTTCCAGGGACTATGTGTTCCCCGACGAGTGGCGCGACCGGCCCTTGCCCCTGCACCTGTATTCCAATGCCTATCTGACCACCGTTCACGGACAGCGCGACGAGGAGGTGAGCGTGTTGCAACAGCCGCTGTTCCGGCGCACCATCGTCTTCCGCGTGTCGGCTCCCCAGCTGAAGGCGGGACAGGTGGTGGCTGTCTGCGGCAGTCATCCGGCCATCGGCTCGTGGAGCACCAGCCGCTATCTGAAGATGCAGTATGCCGGCCGGCACGAGTGGATGCTCTCGGTCAACGCCCAGGGATGGCTGCTGCCTGTAGAATATAAATATGTAGTCGTGGACGAGCAGAGCCACGAGTTGCTGAAGTGGGAGGAGGGCGACAACCGCACTATTGACACCAAGGTCGAGGACGGTCAGGTGCTGGTGCTGCACGGTGGTCATCTGCGGCTGAGCGAGGAGCCCTGGCGGGCCGCCGGTGTGGTGGTTCCCGTCTTCGCGCTGCGCTCGGAGCACAGCTACGGGGTGGGTGACTTCGGTGACCTGCGCCGCATGGTAGACTGGGCTGTCGAGACGGGCATGAAGTTCATCCAGACGCTACCCGTCTGCGACACCACTACGGACGGACACTGGCACGACTCGTATCCTTACAACATCACCAGTGTCTTTGCCCTGCATCCGCACTACATGGACCTTGAGGCTGCCGGAACGCTGAAGTCCAAGACGCTGATGACTCAGTTCGAGCGGCGTCGTCAGGAGCTGAACGCCCTGCCGTACAGTGACTACGAGGCTGTGGACCGTGTCAAGAACGAATATCTGGAGGCTCTCTACGAGGAGCAGGGAGCCCGTGTGCTGGCTACCAAGGAGTGCAAGGACTTCATACGGGACAACGAGGACTGGCTCAGGCCCTATGCCCAGTGGCTGTGTGCCCGACAGTCAACTGTCATTGCGAAGCCACACTCGCAAAGCGAGATTGCGAAGCCACACTCGCAAAGCGAGAACTACGTCTATTACGTCCAGTACCTGCTGCACTGCCAGCTGAAGGCTGCCGCCGACTATGCCCGTTCGAAGGGTGTGGTGCTGAAGGGCGACCTGCCCATCGGGGTCAATCGCGACAGCGTGGAGACCAGCCAGCACCCGGAACTCTTCAACCTCGACTCGCAGACGGGAGCACCGCCCGACCCCTTCTCGCAGCAAGGGCAGAACTGGGGCTTCCCTACCTACCACTGGGGCGACGAGCGTCAGCAGGAGACGGCCAAGGGACAGCTCACCATCTGTCAGTGGTTCCAGCGCCGCATGAAGCATATGCAGCAGTACTTCGATGCCCTCCGCATAGACCACGTCTTGGGATTCTTCCGCATCTGGGAGATTCCCAACGAGGCCGTCTACGGCATCCTCGGACACTTCGCGCCGGCCCTGCCGCTGACGGTGTCGGAAATCGAGTATTTCGGATTGCCTTTCCGCAAGGAACTGTTCACCAAGCCCTTCATCAACGACCGTCTGGTGGAACGGCTCTTTGGTATCCATGCCCAGTTCGTGCGCGAGAACTTCCTGGTGCGCAAGGCGTATGGGCTCTACGACCTGCAACCCGACTACGACACCCAGCGCAAGGTGGAAGCCCGCTTTGCCGGGCGCCGTGACGAGAGCAGCCTCTGGATTCGTGAAGGACTGATGCGGCTCATCAGCAATGTGCTCTTTGTCGAAGACCCCCGTCAGGCTGATATGTACCATCCGCGTATCGGGGTCACTACGGAGCCCATCTTCGAAGCCCTGTCGGGCGAGGACAAGGATGCCTTCCTCAGACTCTACAACAACTACTTCTATCAGCGCCACTCGTATTTCTGGGGACTCCTGGCCCTGCGTCGGTTGCCCGAGGTGCTGAAGGACTGCCGGATGCTCGTCTGTGCCGAAGACCTGGGTATGTTGCCCGACTGTGTGGAGCCTGTGCTCGACCAGCTGCGCATCCTGACGCTTGAAATCCAGCAGATGCCCAAGCAGCAGGGGTTCGAGTTTGCCCATCTGGACGCCAACCCCATCCGTTCCGTTGCCACCATCTCTACCCACGACATGGCTCCCTTGCGGCTCTGGTGGCAGGAGAACCCTGAGCGTCGCCAGCGCTTCTATGTCACCATGTTGCAGAAGGAGGGTAGGGCTCCCGAGCAGTTGCCCGCCCATCTGGCCGAGGAAATCATAGCCCGCCACCTCTACTGTCCCTCCATGCTCTGTCTGCTGTCGTTGCAGGACTGGCTCTCGATGGATATGGAGCTGCGTCGGAAGAATCCCCAGGACGAGCGCATCAATGTGCCCAGCGACCCCTATAACCGCTGGCAGTACCGGATGCACCTCACCATCGAGGAACTGCTGGCTGCCACCAAGTACAACAACAAGGTGCGCACCATGATAAAGCGCAGCAAGCGGTAGCCGCCTGCCGGGGTGGTCCCCAGTTGGATACACAGGGAGTAGTGATTCTACCCCCTGTTTTTCTTTTTCAGTTTGTCAATGGCATGTTCCAGACTCTCGGTCGGCTCAATGATGTTGTAGTCGGCCCAGAAGTCAGGGTCTTCAAAGTATTCCACCCGGTCGTAGAACCTGTCTCGAAGTCCGAACGACGAACGCCCGCGTGGACGTTTGGCATCACCTCCGTGTTGCAGCCGGTCGGTTACCACCATCTCGCTGACGGTGGTAAAGGTGTGTGCAAACAGACGTCGTTTCCAGTCACAGTTGAAGCGCATCACGTTGCGGATGTAGCTCATGTGGGTGACCCCCTGGGCGTCCGTTCTGTAAACCACTGTCACGCTGAGCTCTTTGGGACGGAAGCGCAAGCCGAAGGGCTTGTGTACCAGCATATAGTCTGATGCCTGGCGCCAGTCTCTGACGTCCAGCTGCAACTCGGCCCGTGTGATGGTCAGTGTCTGCTGCTCAATATACAGTCGGCCACCCAGCAGAGGAAACAGCGTGGTGGGCTGAGGCGTCATGGTGATTACGTAGTGCAGACGGTCATCAATGCGGACGGGTACCTCCATGTTGAACGAATAGAGAGGCAGCGTCTCTGGGTTCAATACGTACTCGCTGTTCTTGGCCACGTCGGCCATCAGCGGTAGCACCGGCCCGCCCTGAATCTTCACGCCCAGTGTGTCGCGGGCCTTCATGCTCATCAGCCTGCGCCCCTTCAGTATGGCAACAGCGTCGCGTCTGGGGTCTTCGTCATACGCCGTCTTATACATCTCTGTTACGGCTTCTGCCACTGAGATGAAACGGGAGCCCCGTTGTGCCGTCTCACGATAGAAGCAACGTACCAGTTCGGGCTCTTGTGGGTAGTTCTGTCGGATATGGCTCATGGCGGCCTTGACAATCTCCAGCGGGTCTTGTGCCGAGACGATGATTTCCTTCAGCTCGACCGTACTGCTGACCATGGTCAGCTGCAGGTTCTCCGTCTGGCCTGTGCTCAGCGGCTGACGGCGCGTCTTGTAGCCTATGTGGCTCAGTTGTATGTGCCGAGGCATACGCTGCACCTTCAACGTGAAACGCCCGTCGTCATTGGTGACGGTATGGGTGTCTGTACCCTCGGCAGAGATGTTCACATGAGTCAGAGGCCGACCGTTCTGAACGTCTTTCACCACTCCGCTGATAATCGTCTGTGCACGGAGCGTCGTCACAGTCAGCCATAAAGTCATTATTGAAAGTAGTAGTCTGTTCATAGTCTGTCAGTGTTGTAGATTGGCAAAATCATGTCTTGTTCATGCTGCAAAGATACAAATTTTTTTTATTCATCGGTCTAAATTCTTATTTTATTTGTACCTTTGCACGCGATTATGATAGAAACAATGAAACAAATTCGCATGATTTCCCGATACCTGCCGGTGCTGTTGGCCGTTCTGCTGGCAGATGGTCATGCTATGGCTCAGCCCGCCGGTGTATGTCTGGACACGCTGCAAGTCCTGCACATAGACTTTCAGGGAAGTACCCGGCAGGGCATCATCGTCTGTAACAAAGCTATCAGCGCAGACCTGCGCGAGATATTCGGAGCACTCTACGAGGCCAAATACCCCATAGAGCGCATTCGCCCCATCTCGGAGTATGGCGATGATGACGAACGCTCCATGCAGGCCAACAACACGTCGTGCTACTGCTACCGTCCTATAGAGGGCAGCAATAAGCTGTCGAACCATGCCCGTGGGTTGGCCATCGACATCAATCCGCTATACAACCCCTGCGTACGTCGCAAGAAGGACGGTACACTGCTGGTGCAGCCCGCTACGGGCAAACCCTATGTAGACCGCTCGCGTACCTTTAAATATAAGATTACCAAGCAGGACCTCTGCTATCGGTTGTTTACACAGCATGGTTTCAAGTGGGGCGGTTCGTGGCGTTCGCTGAAGGACTATCAACACTTTGAGAAAGTAGAATAGAATCACATCATGGATGCAAAACTGATATTAGACTTCCTGCGTCAGGTGACGATGAACAACAACCGTCCCTGGTTTCAGGAGCACAAGGCAGCATACGAGGCTGCCAAGGCGGAGTTTGAACGCGGAGTGGCACAGGCTCTGGAGCGCTATGTGGGCTTTGACGACTCGCTGGCCCACCTGCAGGTGAAGGACTGTACCTACCGTTTCTATCGCGACACCCGTTTCTCGCCCGACAAGTCGCCCTACAAGAACCACATGGGGGCATACATCTCGGCACGTGGCAAGAAGTCGCTGCACGGCGGCTATTACATCCACTTGCAGCCCGACGCCTGTCTGGTGGCCTGTGGCAGCTACTGGCTACCCACCAACATACTGACCTCGTGTCGCAACGAGATCATGGCCAATACGGAAGAGTGGCTGCGTTGTGTGGAATCGAAGGAGTTTGTGAAGTATTTCGGCGACCGTTTTGAACCCTGTACGGAGCGAGAGTCGTGGACCACGAAGCAGGGCTTCGGCATGGAGAAACTGAAGACCTGTCCTGCAGGCTTCCCACGCGACTGGGAGTATGTGCGCTACCTGCGACTGAAGAACTACTGTTGCTGGCACCGTGTGGGCGACGACTTCTTCGAGGGTGACCGCTGGCTGAAGGAAACGGAGAAGATGTTCCGTGCTGCCAAACCCATGCAGGACTTTATCAACAGCGTTGTAGATGACTATGAATAAGGAAACAGCAGCGACGGCCTCACATTACAGCACCTATATCTTCGACCTGGACGGCACGCTCCTGGACACCCTACACGACTTGGCAGCCAGCGTGAACTATGCCTTGCGGCAGTTCGGAATGCCTGAGCACAGCCTGGACGACATCCGGCGCTTTGTGGGCAACGGGGTGCGACGGCTGATGGAACGGGCCGTACCCCAGGGGGCTGACCATCCCCAGTTCGAAGAGGTCTTTGCGGTCTTTCGTCGTTACTATATGGAGCACTCGCTGGATACCACCCGTCCTTACGACGGCATTACGGAAACGTTGCGCGAACTGAAACGACGCGGTTGCCGTATGGCAGTAGTGAGCAACAAGATGATGGCGGCAACCCAGGAACTGGTGCGCCACTTCTTTCCTGAAATAGAGGTTGCCATTGGCGAGCATGAGGCCGAGGGCATCCGCAAGAAACCAGCCCCCGACACCGTCTGCGAAGCCCTGCACCAGCTGGGAGTAGGGAAAGAGGGGGCCGTCTACGTGGGCGACAGCGATGTAGACCTGGCAACGGCTCGCAACAGCGGACTGCCTTGCATCAGTGTGCTCTGGGGCTTCCGCGACCAGCAGTTCCTCAAAGAAAGTGGTGCCACAACTTTCGTCGCGACACCACGGGAATTGCTTTTTTGAGAGATTTTCTTGCGTTATCTGATAAACAGTAATTCGCGGTACTTGGGCAGTGTCCACAAGCCGTCCTCGACAATCATTTCGAGTTTGTCCGTCTCCTGACGGATGGCCTCCATTTTCGGACAGACGGTGTCGTGATACTGGATGGCACGTTGGTGGATATCCTGGATGCGATTGGCCACCCGACGGGCGTCCGTCAGTTCCTCTACCAACTGTTCAATCTTCTCCGTACGCTCTGCCACCTCCTCAATGAGTTTCATGTTACGGGCAGACAGGCGTTCTGCCTTTTCCGTGTTGAACGGCGACGACGAGAATATCTCCTTGATGCCCTGAACGTTCTTGATGAGTTTCGACTGATAGTGCGTGGCGACGGGGATGATGTGGTTCATGGCCAGGTCGCCCAGTACACGAGCCTCAATCTGAACGGTCTTGACGTACATCTCCCATTTCACCTCGTTGCGAGCCTCCAGTTCCTTGCGGTTCATGACCTTGGTCGACTCGAACATCTTGACGCTCTGCTCGTCCAGATAGTGTTCGAAAATGATGGGACACGACTTCTCGACATCCAAGCCGCGCTTCTCAGCCTCCTTCACCCACTCGTCAGAGTAGCCGTTACCGTCGAAACGGATGGGCTTGCAGGTCTTGATGTCGTCCTTCAGCACCTCTAAAATGGCGCTGACTTTGTTTTCTCCAGCAGCCATCTTCTTGTCTACGCGCTCTTTGAATGACGTCAGGGCTTCGGCCATAGCGGCATTGAGGGCTATCATGGCCGAGGCGCAGTTGACACTGGAGCCAGGGGCACGGAACTCGAAGCGGTTGCCGGTGAAGGCAAAGGGACTGGTGCGGTTGCGGTCGGTATTGTCGACGATGAGGTCAGGAATCTGGGGAATGTCAATCTCCATGCCCTGCTTGCCCTTGAGGTTGAACAGCTCTTTCTTGTCGGACGACTCGATGTGGTCGAGCAGTTCTGTCAACTGGGTGCCGAGGAACGACGAGATGATGGCAGGCGGTGCCTCGTTGCCACCCAGGCGGTGGGCATTGGTGGCCGACATGATGCTGGCCTTCAGCAGTCCGTTGTGGCGATAGACAGCCATCAGCGTCTCGACGATGAAGGTGACGAAGCGCAGGTTCTCCTCAGGTGTCTTGCCAGGGGCGTGCAACAGCACGCCTGTATCGGTGCTCAGGCTCCAGTTGTTGTGTTTGCCCGAGCCGTTGATGCCGTCGA
>DEWO01000065.1:14089-14336 GCA_002363695.1 Prevotella sp. UBA3208 | reverse complement strand
CCGTTGATGCCGTCGAAGGGCTTCTCGTGCAGCAGCACGCGGAATCCGTGGTTGCGGGCCACCTTCTTCATCAGCGACATGAGCAGCATATTGTGGTCGACAGCCAAGTTGCACTCCTCGAAGATGGGGGCCAGCTCAAACTGGTTGGGAGCCACCTCGTTGTGGCGCGTCTTGACGGGAATGGCCAGTTCGAGGGCCTGAATCTCCAGGTCCTTCATGAAAGCCTGCACGCGGTCGGGGATGGTGC
>DEWO01000065.1:8221-13985 GCA_002363695.1 Prevotella sp. UBA3208 | reverse complement strand
CACTCTCGTGGCCCATCAGCGTGCGACCTGTCATCAGCAGGTCAGGACGGGCCGAGTAGAGTCCCTCGTCGACGAGGAAGTACTCCTGTTCCCAGCCGAGATTGACCTGTACCTTCTGAACGTCGTCGTAGAAATACTGGCAGACATCCTTGGCGGCCTTGCCGACGGCGTGGAGGGCACGCAACAGCGGGGCCTTGTAGTCGAGGGCTTCGCCCGTATAGGCAATAAAGATGGTGGGAATACACAACGTGTCGTCGATGATGAAGACGGGCGAGGTGGGGTCCCATGCCGAGTAGCCGCGTGCCTCGAAGGTGTTGCGGATGCCTCCGTTGGGGAAGCTGGAAGCGTCAGGCTCCTGCTGTACGAGCAGCTTGCCTGAGAACTTCTCTATCATGCCGCCCTTGCCGTCGTGCTCAACGAAGGCGTCGTGCTTCTCGGCAGTACCCTCGGTCAGCGGTTGGAACCAGTGTGTATAGTGTGTCACCCCCATCTCCATGGCCCACTGCTTCATGCCTGCTGCTACAGCGTCGGCTATCGAGCGGTCCAGTCGTGCACCGTTGTCCATCACGTCAATCATGGAGTCGTAGATTTCCTTCGGCAGGTACTTATACATCTTCTGACGTGTGAAAACGTACTTGCCGAAATACTCAGAAGGCCGCTCTGAGGGCACCTTCACGTCAAGGGCGCGCTTCTTGAACGCCTCTTCCACTACCTGAAATCTTAAGTTGTTTGCCATTTTAGTCTATGTATCGTTTTGTAATATCTTCGTAGTTCTCTATTCTTCTGTCGCGCAGGAAGGGCCACCAGCGGCGTACCTGTTCAGAGCGCTGCAAGTCGACGTCAACGACCACAGCCACTTCCTGATCGGTAGGTGCCTCGTAGAGCAGTTCGCCTTGCGGGCCGGCCACAAAGGAGGTTCCCCAGAAGGGCACTCCGTCTTCGTCGCCCACGCGGTTGACCGTCACGACGGGCAGTCCGTTGGCTACGGCATGGCCTCGCTGAACCGTCTGCCAGGCAGTACGCTGACGCTGCTGCTCGTCGGGAGTGTCGTTGGGATCCCAGCCGATGGCAGTAGGATAGATGAGGAGCTCTGCACCCTGTAGGGCCATCAGACGGGCAGCCTCGGGATACCACTGGTCCCAGCAGACCAGCACGCCCAGCTTGCCCAGCGAGGTCTGGATGGGGTGGAAGCCCAGGTCGCCAGGGGTGAAGTAGAACTTCTCGTAGTAGCCTGGGTCGTCGGGGATGTGCATCTTGCGATACTGGCCGGCGATGGTGCCGTCCTTCTCCAGTACTACAGCGGTGTTGTGATAAAGTCCGGGGGCACGACGCTCAAAGAGCGAGGTGACGATGACCACTCCCAGCTGCTTGGCCAGCGTTCCGTAGAACTCCGTTGACGGGCCGGGTATGGGTTCTGCCTGGTCGAATGTGTTGACGTCCTCCACCTGACAGAAGTACAGTCCGTTGTGCAACTCTTGCAGCACGATGAGTTCTGCGCCCTCGTGCGCCAACTGCTGAATCTTCTCTCCCAGGCGCTGACGGTTGTCAGCCCTGTCGCTGGTGTTATGCTGTTGTATCAGTCCTATCTTCATATCGCATTTTAACTTTCAACTCTCAACGTTAATAATATTGCATGGTGCAGCAATGTAGGCTTCCGTGCTGACGGATGACGGGACGGCAGTCAATGCCTACGATTTCGCGGTCTGGGTAAGCCTGCCCAACTATGCGCATGGCCTCTGCGTCAAGGTCGGGCTGGTTGTAGGTAGGCACCAGCACGGCACCGTTGATGACCAGATAGTTGGCATAGGTTGCAGGCAGTCTGTCGCCGTCGTCGTAGATGGGGCGGGGCAGAGGCAGCTTCAGCAGACGGTAGGGCTGTCCGTCCAGTGTGCGCAGGGCCTGCAGCTCGCGTTCCATGTCGTCAAGGTCAGGATGGTCACCGTCGCCACCTGTATATAATAAGGTGTCGTCAGGGCAGATGCGCACCAGCGTGTCGATGTGCCCGTCAGTATCGTCGCCGATAAGGCTTCCGTGCTCCAGCCAGACCACGCGCTCGGCACCCAGAAACTGCTTCAGACGCTCTTCTATCTGCTGCTGGGTCAGCGGCTGGTTGCGGTGAGGTGCCATCAGACAGCAACGGGTGGTGAAGATGGTGCCTCGTCCGTCGCTCTCAATGCTGCCACCTTCGAGCACAAAGTCCAGGTGCGGTTCGTAGCGGCCCTCGACCAGCCCTCGCTCGTGCAGGTGTCTGTTGATTTGGTTGTCCAGTTCGGCAGGGAATTTCTGCCCCCATCCGTTGAACTGGAAGTCGAGCAGGACCTTTGTTCCGTCGGGCTCCTCGACGGTGATGAATCCGTGGTCACGGGCCCACGTGTCGTTGTGGGGAATGTCGTCCACCACCAGCACCGGTTCGCGCTTCTGGATTTCACGCGTCATCTCTTCATAGACGGCAGTGATTTCTGCAAGCATGGGAGCCCAGTCGGTTTCTGCGTGCGGCCACGTCAGCTGCACACAACGCTGAGGTTCCCATTCGGCCAGCATTCTTCGACCTGAAGGTCGAAGTGTGGCACGCATTCTTCGACTTGAGGGTTGAAGTGTGGCACGCATTTGGCTTTTTTTCCCATTCATGGCTGCAAAGGTACAAATAAATTAAGAATTAAGAATTAAGATTTAAGAAAAAATGTGTAACTTTGCACCCAAATTATGATGTTAGAACTGCACAATGTAACCATAGGCCAGCAGATTCACTCGCTCTCGCTGACTGTAAACGACGGACAGACACTGTCGCTCAAGGGTGCAAAGGGCGCTGGCAAGACTGCGCTGCTGAGGGCTGTCGTGGGGCTGATACCCATTGACGGAGGGCACATCAGCATTGACGGTGAACTGCTGACGCCCAAGTCGGCCCCCTTCTTCCGTCGGCAGATGGCCTACGTGCCCCAACGCCTGCTGGTGCCCGAGGGCTACGACGAGGTGCCTACCGACTACGTGTCGCTGCTTCGCAGGGCCGTCGAGTCGGGCAAACAGCTGCTCGTCGTTGACGAACCTTCTGGACCGTTGAGTCTGGACGACCAGCAGACGGTGAACAACCTGTTTCGTGAGGCTCAGGAGCGAGGCGCAACGGTGCTGGCTGTCAACATGGTTACGGCACAAAACCAAGTGACGCTATGAAGATATTCCTCCTGATTGTCATATTGGCTCTCCTGTTTTGGAAAGGCTATCATGCCTGGCGGCGTGGGCACAACACCTATGTCAAGGAACGCCGGCAGTACGAGTCGCTGTGGGAGTATCTGGTGGCCAATGGCGCCACGCCCTCGCAGGCCCGTCGGCCCTTCTTGGAGCGTGCCCTGAAGCGTGCTCTCATTCCCCTTGTACGCCAGTGGCGCTTCTGGCTCATCATTGCCGTCCTCGTGCTGTTTTGCATTGTGATATAGACACTTCGTCGTGTCGCTTTTGTCCGGTCTTTTCAGTTTTTTACCTTTAAGCTGTCCTTTCTACTTTTCCCGTTTTCTTATTCCCTTTTTTTTCTCTCTGGGCAGGCCGTAAATTCTCGCAGGCCTGAACGCAAATTTTGTCTGCCCGGAGTGCTCGCCCGCTCTCATCTTCCGACGATGCAAAGGTACGAAAATTTCAAGGCGATTCCAAATTTTTTGCCGTTTTACCCCGAAAAAATGCCGTTTTCGTGTTGAAAAACGGCAAAGTCGAAAATTTGCACAGTTTTTAGTGCGTGTTGTCTTGCATACTTTGTCTTGTGAAAAGGCAGTCCAAAAATTCAGAATTCAGAAATTCAGTTTTTTTGGCTGCGAATACATAGGGAGTGGAAGATAATTATTATTATATAATATATATATTATATATAATAATATAATATTTTTCTACAATTTTCAGCTATTTACCTGCCTCTAAAAAACTGAATTCTGAATTTCTGAATTTTCTATCAGAGTCTTGACGACGAACAAGAAACGTAGATGATTGATGAAAAAAAATAGGCAAACGGTGCAAGGTTTACCGATTTTTTTGTATCTTTGCAACCTCAAAAAACAAACTTTAAGGTAAAAGATAACAGTATGGGTGGCTTCTTTGGCACAATCTCTAAAAAGGACTGCGTAAACGATTTGTTTTACGGAACAGACTACAACTCACACTTAGGTACAAAACGCGCCGGACTGGTGACGTTCGACGAAGAAAGCGGTTTCCACCGCTCTATCCACTCGTTGGAACGCCAGTACTTCCGTTCTCGCTTTGAGGACGAACTGGACGATTTCAAGGGACATCAGGGGCTGGGTGTCATCAGCGACACGGACCCACAGCCCATCATCGTCAACTCGCACTTGGGGCGATACGCTGTGGTAACGGTGGCGAAAATCAATAACCTGCGCGAGATTGCCGACGAGCTGCTGAAGCAGCGTATGCACCTGAGCGAGATGTCGGCCAACAACATCAACCAGACAGAGCTGGTGGCCCTGCTCATCAACATGGGCGACACGTTTGTGGAAGGCATCAACAAGGTGTACCAGAAGATTGAGGGGTCGTGCTCGATGCTCATCCTGACAGAGGACGGCATCATTGCAGCGCGTGACTTCCTGGGACGCACACCCATCGTCATCGGAAAGAAGGAAGGGGCCTACGCAGTCTCCAGCGAGACGACGAGTTTCCCCAATCTGGACTATGTGGTGGAGCGCGACTTGGGCCCGGGCGAGATTGTCAGGCTGAGGGCTGATGGGCTGGAAGTGATGCAGAAACCGCTGTCACGCTGCCAGATATGCTCGTTCCTCTGGGTCTACTATGGATTCCCTGCCAGCGACTATGAGGGCATCAATACTGAATATGTGCGCGAGAAGAACGGCCGCCTGATGGGCGAGAAAGACACGGAACTGGAAGCCGACCTGGTGTGTGGTATTCCTGACTCGGGTGTAGGTATGGCCCTGGGTTACTCGCACGGAAAGCAGATTCCCTACAAGCGGGCCGTCCTGAAGTACACCCCTACGTGGCCTCGCTCGTTTACCCCCGGCAATCAGGTGCGTCGCGACCTGGTGGCTAAGATGAAGCTGATTCCTAATCCGGCTGTCCTGAAGGACCAGCGCATCGTGTTCTGCGACGACTCCATCGTCCGTGGTACCCAGTTGCGCGACAATGTGCGCACGTTCTTCGAAAACGGCGCCAAGGAGGTGCATGTGCGCATCTCGTGTCCCCCGCTTGTCTACGGCTGTCCGTTCATCGGCTTCACGTCGTCGAAGTCGGACATGGAACTCATCACGCGTCGTATCATCAAGGACTTCGAGGGTGACGACAAGAAGAATCTGGAGCAGTATGCCAAGACGGGGACACCAGCGTATCAGCGCATGGTGAACGAGATAGCACGCCGTCTGGGACTGAACAGCGTGAAGTTTGCTACGCTGGAGGACCTGATAGAGTCGATAGGTCTGCCCAAGGAGCGCGTCTGCACACACTGCTTCGACGGAACCAGCTACTGTCACGAACACGACAACGACTGATGGCAAGGACACTTTGGCAGGGGGGAGTCACCATGCGTCGATAGCCCCCTGCAACGGCTGCGAAAACGTTAAGAATTAAGAAAAAATGTGGCCTAACACACATTTTCTTGACTCTTAATTCTTGATTCTTAATTGTTTTTCGTACCTTTGCAGCCTGAAATAAACATTTTTGGAAGCGTGAAAATAAAGCAAGTGCTGAGCGCCCTTGAACAATTCGCGCCTCTGCCCTTACAGGAGAGCTGGGACAATGCTGGCCTGCAACTGGGACTGAC
>DEWO01000065.1:0-8150 GCA_002363695.1 Prevotella sp. UBA3208 | reverse complement strand
GGGCATTATTGTGTCTGGACGTCAACGAACAGATTGTTGACGAAGCCATCAGAAAAGGCTGCAACCTCATTGTGAGCCACCATCCGCTGTTGTTTCGCGGACTGAAGCAGATTACGGACGGCGACTACGTGCAGCGTTGCGTCATCAAGGCCGTCAAGCACGACATTGTCATTGTCTCCATGCACACCAACATGGACAATGCCAGGGATGGCGTGAACTGGAAGATTGCCGAGAAGCTGGGACTGGAAAACGTGCGTTTCTTCGCCCCAAAACAGGTGGGGGACATAGAGGCCGGAAGTGGCGTAGTAGGAGACTTGTCAGAGCCGATGGAGGCAGCAGACTTTGTCCGTCTGGTAAAAGAACGCTTCCAGGTGGCATGTGCCCAGTGCAATGAGTTGCTGACACGGCCTATACGTCGTGTCGCCATCTGCGGCGGAGCAGGTGACTTTCTGCTGGACGATGCTGTGACGCAGGGGGCTGACGCCTTTATCACGGGCGAGATGCACTACCACGTATTCTTCGGACGCGAACAGCAGATTCAGATATGTGTCATCGGACACTATCAGAGTGAGCAATACACCTCGGAAATCTTCCGTGACATCATCCGGCGCGAATGCCCTGGAGTGCGAACGGAAATAGCAGAGTCCAGCACCAATCCGATAAAGTATTTTTAGCCTCGAAACATCGAAATATCGAAATAACCCAAATAACAAAGAAAGAATTATGGCAAAGAAAGATCCAACGGAAATGCCAGTTGAAGAGCGCCTGAAAACCCTCTTTCAGCTGCAGACCACGCTCTCGGGCATTGACGAGAAGCGTGCACTGAGGGGCGAGCTGCCTCTGGAAGTACAGGACCTCGAGGACGAAATTGAAGGTCTGACCACTCGTATTGAGAAGATTCAGAACGAAATTGCCGAGTTTGAGCAGGCTATCACCCAGAAGAAGGGAGAGATAGAGAACGCAAAGGCCAGCGTAGAACGCTACAAGACCCAGCTCAACGACGTGAAGAACAATCGTGAGTACGATACGCTCTCGAAGGAAATCGAATTCCAGAGCCTGGAAATTGAACTGTGCAACAAGAAGATTAAGGAAGCATCCTTCCGCATAGAAGAGAAAAAGGCAGAACTCGCACAGAGTCAGGAGATTATCGATGACCGTCGTCAGGCACTGGAAGCCAAGAAAAGCGAGCTGGACGAGATTATGGAAGAGACACGTGCCGAAGAAGAGAAACTGAAGGCAAAGGTGAAGGACCTGGAGAGCAAGATAGAGCCCCGTCTGCTGACCTCCTTCAAGCGCATCCGAAAGAATGCCCGCAACGGTTTGGGCATTGTCTATGTGCAGCGTGATGCCTGTGGTGGTTGCTTCAATAAGATTCCGCCCCAGCGTCAGTTGGACATCAAGATGCACAAGAAGGTCATCGTCTGCGAGTATTGTGGCCGTATCCTCATCGATCCGGAACTGGCAGGTGTCAAGATAGACAAGGTCACAGGTACCGAGGAGAAGAAGCCCCGCAAGCGTGCTATCCGTAAGACGGTGAAGAAGGAAAACGAAACTCCGGAAGTTCCTGAGGCAGAGGCATAAAGGCTGCTACAGCCTCCCCAACTCTGCATAGTCTGGTATCTCGCTCTGCATTTCGTAGCTTTGGTGGGCATAGTCCATCTTGCAGAAGACGTGCCGGACACCATTTGAGACCACCAGAAAGTCGACATGGAGTAGGAGATTGTAAGCGGAAATCTGATCAAACACCCGCTGTGTCAGCGTCACAGTGGGTGCTTTGTATTCTATAATCATCTGTGGCTGGGCGTCCTGATTGTAGAGAATGCTGTCACAACGCAATGGCTTGTCGCCACACTTCAACGCTATCTCATTGCCAAGAAGCCCCTTGGGGTAGCCCTTGTGCTCGATGAGCCAGTGGGTGAAATGCTGGCGCACCCATTCCTCTGGAGTCAAGGCTACGTAGCGTCTTCGCAGAAAATCGAAAATCTCGGGCTTTTCACGTGTTCCACGCACTTTTACCTCGTAGGCAGGAAGATTCAATTCGTTCATGTGGGCAAAATTACAAAAAAAACTTAATATGTGTACCCAATAGCAGCTTTTTTTGTAACTTTGTAGGAGATTTTGTTTAATGAATCTAATATAGAACGGGCTTACAGCCCATATAGCAGTCCGGTTATGGCACAGTTAACAGTCACATACGACAGCGTCATGAACGACCTCAAAGCGCGTCAGTTCAAGCCCGTCTATTACCTGATGGGCGAGGAGTCGTATTATATTGACCAAATCAGCGAATGGCTGGCCAATAATGTGTTGCAACCCGAAGAGCGGGATTTTAACCAGACCGTACTCTTCGGCTCAGACGTAACGGCTTCCCAGATTGTCGACGCCGCCAAACGCTATCCCATGATGGCTGAATACCAGGTGCTCATTGTCAAGGAAGCTCAGAACATCCGGAACACGGAGCCACTGGAGAAGTATTTCAAGGCACCCATGCCTTCCACCATCCTCGTGATGTGTCACAAAAATGGAAAGGTCGACGGTCGCAAAAAGGAATATGTGAAGGCTATCCAGCAGGCTGGAGTGCTCTTCGAAAGCAAGAAACTGGGTGACCGCGAACTTCTGCCCTTCATAGAACACTATTTGCAGGCTCGTGGAGCCTCAATTGAACCCAAGGCGGCCCAATTGGTCGCTGAAGCAATAGGAAGCGATTTAAGCCGTCTTACAGGCGAATTGAACAAGGTCCTGCTGTCATTGCCGGCAGACAACAAACGAGTCACTCCTCAGGTCGTAGAAGACCAGATAGGGGTGAGCAAGGACTTTAACGGTTATGAGTTGCGTGATGCCTTGGTTAACCGAAATATCTATAAAGCAAACCTGATAATCAAATATTTTGACGAAAATCCGAAGAGTGGGGGATTGTATGCGTTTCTCCCGTTGCTCTTTAATTACTTCCAAAATCTGATGATCTCTTATTATTGTCCCCAAAAAGGCAGTCAGGAGGCATTGGCTCAATGGCTCGATTTCAAGTCTCCATGGTTTGCTCGGGAATATGTCACTGGTATGCGAAATTATACAGGTGTGAAGGTGATGCAGATTCTGGGTAAGATAAGAGAAATTGATGCCAAAAGTAAGGGGTTAGACAACCCCAATACCCCCCCTGGAGAGCTCATGAAAGAGTTAATTTTCTTTATACTTCACTAAGAATAGAGCCCGTTTTGAGGCTCTTTTTTTCTAGAATCCAATTTTTTGCAGACAAGGATTTTTGCCCTCTAACGCTGATGGGCAAAGGGTTTCTGCCCCATAATAAGCCCTCATATTTCGCGTATTTTCGGTTTTTCCTCCGATGGTGCGGAATTCTTCGAAAACGCTAAATTTTCGCCAATCCAGAGACTGCGAATTTAGAATTAGACATTTTTTGCATTTTGGTTTGTTGATTCTGATTTCTAAATCCACTTCAGGACTACCTCGAATTTGGATAATAAAAATGTAAATTGTATATTTGTAAATCAAAATAGGCAATATAATTTTTGATTTACAAACCTAACGTTTCTGATTTACAATCCCGTATAGATAGATATTCATAAGACACGCATGATTATTATATTGATAAAAATCAGTTAGTTATACGTATTTGTTCCTTTAAATATGGCAAAACATTCATCTTTTACAAGCCAATTCTGCATATAGAGTGCCTATAAAGTACTTAGCCGTTTAAATAGTTCACTTATAACCAGTAAGTTGCTAAAAATAACATGAAGAAACGCTTTGTAATGATTTAGTCCTGTAAATTTATATTTGTGATTTTAAACGCCGTTTTTAGGGTTCTAAAATGTAAATTCTAAAATTCTGAATTTAATATCTAAACTTTACAAAATAAAATTTCCTTTAGATTTCTTGTATATTTCAAAAAAATGTTTTACCTTTGTAAAATCTTAAAAAATCGGGCATTTTGCCCCTAATTTTGACTTAAATGGAAACAAAAGACAGAATTCGCCAGATTATGGAGGACAAGCACATGACCCAACAAGTGTTTGCAGATTTCCTCCAACAGTCACCTGCTACGTTGAGCAGTATCTTTAATGGACGCACTCGTCCAACGATTAATATCATTGAAGCAATTAAATCAAAAATTCCTGACATCAGTACGGAGTGGTTGCTTTTTGGTTCTGGTGACATGTATATAGCCCACCCTGCTGAAACTGCTGATTCAGATTTGGAGGCTCCATCGAGGACTTCAGAACCGATGATAAATTTCGATGCTCCTCTTCCTGAAACTTCCCCTATCCGTTCTTCGGACTCTTCGGCACGCTCTTATCAGCATGGTGTAATTAGTACACGTCCGGAAATGGTTCGAGAGGAAATCAAAATTATTGACAAGGAACCACGAAAAGTCACAGAAATTCGTGTTTATTATGATGATCAGACGTACGAAACTTTTGTGCCGGCTAAGAAGTAATTTGTAGGCATATTGGAAAAATTGGCGTCAGATTTTGGCTGTTTTGCGAAAAACCGCTAACTTTGCACTCGTTATGAAAAAGTACGTTCTTGACCTACAGGTTCGGGCTGTGGAACAGCTTAGCCCGAAACACGTTTTACTGAGGCTGACAGACTCTGAAACCTTGCCGGAAATGCTTCCGGGACAGTTCGTGGAGGTTCGTGTTGACGGTTCTCCCTCGACATTTCTACGACGTCCTATTTCTATTAATTTCTTAGATCGTGAGAAGAATGAGTTATGGCTCATGGTGGCTATGGTGGGTGATGGAACCAGACAGTTGGGACGTCTGAAAGTGGGCGACGTCCTGAACTGTGTGTTGCCTCTGGGCAATAGTTTCACGCTGCCGTCAGAAAACGCTGCATCTGCTCATTCTCAGTCTTCCCAGTTCCCTTCTTATCTGCTGATAGGTGGAGGTGTGGGCGTTGCCCCCATGCTTTGTCTGGGTGCAAAACTTCATGCTTTGGGCTGTAAACCCACCTTCTTGTTGGGTGGTCGTACGGCCAGTGACCTATTGGAGTTAGATTTATTCAATAGGTACGGGCGTGTGTGCGTAACGACGGAGGACGGCTCCATGGGTGAAAAGGGGTTTGTCACCGACCACTCCGTTTTGCAAGAGCATTTTGACCGCATCTGTACCTGTGGTCCTACGCCTATGATGAAGGCCGTAGCCCGCTATGCCGTGAAGCAAGGCATTGAGTGTGAGGTGTCTTTGGAGAATATGATGGCCTGTGGACTGGGTGCCTGCCTCTGCTGCGTAGAAAAGACCACAGAGGGTAATCTGTGTGTGTGTAAGGATGGTCCGGTATTTAACGTAAAAAGACTGTTATGGCAGATTTAAGAGTAAATATAGGCGCTTTGTCGCTGAAGAATCCGGTGATGACTGCCAGTGGTACATTCGGATATGGTTTGGAGTTTCAGGACTTTATTCCCCTTGATGGGTTAGGGGGGATTATAGTCAAGGGGACGACGTTAAAGCCTCGTGAAGGCAACGACTATCCCCGTATGGCAGAAACTCCCCAGGGTATGCTGAATTGCGTGGGATTGCAGAATAAGGGCGTTGACTACTTCTGTGAGCACATTTATCCACAAATTAAGGGTATTGACACCAACATGATAGTCAATGTCAGCGGTTCCTCTCCTGAGGACTATGCGGAGTGTGCTGCACGCATTGACGCATTGGATGGTATTCCGGCCATAGAACTGAACATATCCTGTCCTAATGTCAAGGATGGCGGTATGGCTTTCGGAGTCACTTGCGCTGGTGCGTCCAGCGTGGTGAAGGCTGTCCGTCAGCGATACCACAAGACGCTGATAGTCAAGCTCTCTCCTAATGTGACTGATATTGCCGAGATTGCCCGTGCCGTAGAGGCTGAGGGAGCAGACAGCGTGTCGCTTATCAATACGCTGATGGGTATGGCTATTGACGTGGAACGCCGCAAGTCACTACTCAGCATTGGGACGGGGGGGCTTAGTGGCCCTGCCGTTAAGCCTGTGGCATTGCGCATGGTATGGCAGGTGGCAAAGGCCGTCAAGATTCCTGTGATAGGTCTGGGAGGCATTTGTACGGCCCGTGACGCCATTGAGTTCTTCATGGCAGGAGCTACTGCTATAGAAATCGGTACGGCCAATTTCTTGGATCCGGCAGTTACCATCAAGGTCAGAAACGGTATTAGTGAGTGGCTCGACGCCCATGGCTGTCAGAGCGTTCACGACATTATTGGTTGTCTGGAGTAGTGGTTGAAACAAAATGAGAGCGACTCAATCGAGCCGCTCTCAACCAACACAAAAACTAAACTAGACTTAACTAAGCTTATCGTCAGATTTTCACAAACCCTTCAATAAGCGTTTGCAAAGATAGTATAAAAGTTTTAAACTACCATGCTTTTTTCGGTTTTTTTTGTATTTTCATCCGAAAAAATTAGATTTTCGTAGGCTTATTCAACAAATATTGGTCAAAAATGACGCAAGCAGCCATTGCTTCAACCACTGGAACGGCTCTTGGTAACACACATGGATCGTGTCTTCCTTTGGCTTTGAGAATGACTTCTTTCCCTTCCTTGTCAACAGTGGGTTGTTCGCGGAGTAGGGTAGCCACAGGTTTGAAAGCTACTCGGAAGTAGATGTCCTGTCCGTTTGAGATGCCTCCCTGGATGCCTCCGCTGTGATTGGTAGTCGTAATGACCTTCCCATTCTCAGTCTTGAAGATGTCATTTAGCTCAGATCCGCGTCTGAAGGCACTTTGGAACCCCTCTCCGTATTCGAATCCCTTGACGGCATTAATGCTTAGCATGGCGGCCCCTAATGTGGCATGTAACTTCCCAAATTCAGGCTCACCAAGCCCGACGGGACATCCCTTTATTACTGCCGTGATGACACCCCCAATCGTGTCGCCGTCAGCTTTCACGCTTTCTATGAGCTTGGTCATTTTCTCCGCTTTCTTTTCATCGGGACAGCGAACGGCATTGTTCTCCGTTTGTGTCAGGTCATATTGGGTGTAGTCTCTGTCAAGCGCAATGTCTCCTACCTGTGAGGTGTAGGCGTGTATTTCAATACCCAATTCCCTTAGTGCCAGTTTGGCCAGTGCTCCTGCCACACAGCGGCTGATGGTGATACGGGCAGAGGAACGGCCTCCTCCACGATGGTCCCGCAAACCGTATTTCATATAATAGGTGTAGTCAGCATGTGAGGGCCTGAACAGGTCCTTCATGTTGTCGTAGTCACTGGAGTGTTGGTTTTGGTTCCTTACAATAAAACCGATGGGACAACCCGTTGATTTCCCCTCGAAGACACCGCTCAGCAGTTCCACACGGTCTTGCTCCTGTCTGCTGGTGGTGATGTGGCTCTGTCCAGGACGCCTGCGATTCAGCTCTTCTTGGATAAAGTCCAAATCTATGGTAATCCCTGCCGGCATCCCGTCTACCACACCTCCAATAGCCTCACCGTGACTTTCGCCAAACGTGGTCAGCCTGAATCTTTCGCCAAATGTATTCATTTAGTTATTCCTGGTTCTCAAAATCAGACAATCGTTTTGTTATATCTCAGTTTCCACCGCATTCTCCGCAGTTACAGCCTTCGCCACAACCTCCTCCGCAGCTTCCACCACAGCTTCCGCAGTTTCCTCCACAGCCACCTGTCATGTGGGCAATCAGTTTCTCAATCTCCTGAGTCGTGGCAGGTCTGTTTTCTAATACGGTACCCTTGAAGTGTAGCGTCTCGCCGGCCAGAGGGTGGTTCAGGTCTACCTTTACCTTGTCCTGCCCGATTTCGGCCACGCGCCCATAGAAACGTCGTCCCTCCTCGTTCTGCAAGGGAATGATGGCGTCTTCGTAGATGTGTTCGCTGTCGAACTTGCCGTCCACGCAGAACATCTCGCGTTTCAGGTCGAGTACGTATTCGTCCTGATAGTCGCCATAAGCCTGCTCCTTGGGGATCGTGATGTCGAAGGCAGCACCCTTGGCCAGTCCTTCCAGCTGTTGCTCGAAGGCGTCAAGAGCCACTCCGAAGCCCGTAATATACTTGAAGGGGCGATTCTGAGGAGCCTCTTCCATCATTTCCAAACCGTTCTCCCCATCAACAAACAGCTGATAGGCCACTTCCATGTATTGATTCTGTTTCGGCATAATATGCTTGTTAAGTTTTGTTTCAATTTGCAAAGGTA
>DEWO01000098.1:14971-19064 GCA_002363695.1 Prevotella sp. UBA3208 | reverse complement strand
AAGTTGTGTTCCGTCTGGGCCACCGACACTAAAAGCGAGAAACTAAAAACTAAAAGAGTGAGAATCCTTTTCATGTTGGAAATGTTGATTTGTTTGCAAAGGTAAGGAAAAGTTTAGAGTTTAGGGTTTAGAGTTTAGGGTTTTTAACCATTCGGCATGTGTTTTTTACTCTCATTATACAAATTCCTCAAAACTCAAAACCCGAAACCCTCAATTTTATACATTTTCCTCTAAACCCTAAACTCTAAACTCTAAACTTTTTCGTACCTTTGCATCTATGGAAGAACTACAACAGCAGCGCCTCATGCGCCGATACTACCAATATCTGAAACTGGAACGAGGCCACTCGCCCCACACCATCGAGGCATACATGCGCGACCTCGACAAGTTTCTCCGTTTCATGGCCGACGAAGGCAAGGACTTCATGGCGGCACAACTCGACGACTTCCACCAGTTTTCAGCCCTCATGCACGACATCGGCATCCAGCCCATCTCCCTCTCGCGCATTCTCTCCGGCGTGAGGAGTTTCTACCACTTTCTCGTCCTCAGCGACCTGCTCGAAGTCAACCCCACCGAACTGCTCGAATTTCCCAAGAAACCCCAGCACCTGCCCGACGTGCTCTCGGTCGAAGAGATTGATGCCATCGAAGCCGCCATCGACCTCAGCCAGCCCGAGGGACAGCGCAACAAGGCCATCATCGAGACCCTCTTCAGTTGCGGACTGCGCGTGAGCGAACTCATCAACCTCAAACTCAGCAACCTCTTCCTCGACGAAGAGTTCATCCGGGTGGAAGGCAAAGGCTCCAAGCAGCGACTCGTGCCCATCTCCGAGAAAGCCATCCACGAACTCAACCTCTACTTTCTCGACCGCAATCTCCTCCCCATCCCTCCACAATACCAGGACTACGTCTTCGTCAGCCATCGGCGCAAGCGACCCCTCACCCGCGTCATGGTTTTCCTCATGATTAAAGACCTCGTGGCCCGAGCCGGCATCCAGAAGACCGTCTCGCCCCACACCTTCCGCCACTCCTTCGCCACCTCCCTGCTCGAAGGCGGTGCCAACCTGCGCGCCATCCAGGCCATGCTCGGCCACGAGTCCATCGCTACCACCCAAATCTACACCCACATCGACACCACCCACCTCCGCGAAGAAATCCTCCTCCACCATCCCCGCAACATGCGACAGACCAACTACGATTTTTAATCACCGCATCTCCACAATAAAGGGGGCCACTCGGAATGTCCGAGTGGCCCCCTTGCTGTATTCAGTCTTTTTCTTCGCGACACCGATGTACGTTCGCGTTCCGCTTCGGCTACGTTCCTTGCCTCCCGGAACGCTACTTCCATCCCCCGCTTATTCGAAAAAGACACTCAGTCTTTTTCTTCGCGACACCGATGTACGTTCGCGTTCCGCTTCGGCTACGTTCCTTGCCTCCCGGAACGCTACTTCCATCCCCCGCTTATTCGAAAAAGACACTCAGTCTTTTTCTTTAAGCGTCATATTCCTGCCATGACTTGATTTGCAGATCCTCCATGCCCAGTTGGCAGAAGGCCTCGATGAAGGCGGAGGCCAGACGAGCATTGGTGATGAGCGGGATGTTGTGGTCGATGGCACCACGACGGATGCGGTAGCCGTTGGTCAGTTCGCGCTTCGAGTGATTCTTCGGGATGTTGACGATGAGGTCGAACTTGTGGTCGGCAATCATCTGCATCACATTGGGCTTGTCGCTTCCTTCCTCGTCGGGCCATGCCACAGCGGTGGCAGCCACGTTGTTATCGTTGAGGAACTTGGCTGTGCCCTCGCTGGCGCAGATGGTATAGCCCTTCTTCACCAGTGCACGTGCAGCATCCAGCATGGCCACCTTCTCCTTCGTACCACCCGACGAAATCATGATGGCCTTGTCCTTCGACGGAATCTTATAGCCCGTGGCAATCATGGCGTTGAGCAATGCCTCTTCGTAGGTGTCGCCCATGCAGCCCACCTCGCCTGTACTGCTCATATCCACACCCAGCACGGGGTCGGCATTCTGCAGACGGGCAAACGAGAACTGGCTGGCTTTCACACCCATGCGGTCGATGTCGAACTCGCTCTTGTCAGGCTTCGTGTAGGGGGCATCGAGCATGATGCGAGTGGCGGTGTCGATGAAGTTGCGCTTGAGCACCTTGCTGACGAAGGGGAACGAACGGGAGGCACGGAGGTTGCACTCGATGACCTTCACGTCGCGGCCCTTGGCCAGATACTGAATGTTGAACGGACCTGAGATGTTCAGTTCCTTGGCGATGGCACGGCTAATCTTCTTAATCTGACGGATGGTGGCGAAACTGATGTGCTGGGCAGGGAACACCATCGTGGCGTCGCCTGAGTGCACACCGGCAAACTCAACGTGTTCACTGATAGCGTATTCCACCACCTCGCCGTTCTTGGCCACAGCGTCGAACTCCACCTCGTTGGTTTCCTGCATGAACTGAGAGATGACCACAGGATACTCCTTGCTCACCTCGCTGGCCATCTGGAGGAAACGCTCCAACTCTTCGTAGTCGTAGCACACGTTCATGGCAGCACCACTCAGCACGTAGGAAGGACGCACCAGCACGGGGAAGCCCACACGTTCCACGAACGCCTTCACATCGTCCATCGAGGTCAGCGCACTCCACTGGGGCTGGTCGATGCCCAGTTGGTCGAGCATGGCCGAGAACTTGTTGCGGTTCTCCGCACGGTCGATGCTGACGGGCGAAGTGCCGAGGATGGGCACACTCTGGCGATAGAGTTTCATGGCCAGGTTGTTAGGTATCTGTCCACCCACCGAGACGATGACACCGCGCGGATTCTCCAGGTCAATCACGTCGAGCACACGCTCGAAGGAGAGTTCGTCAAAGTAGAGGCGGTCACACATATCGTAGTCGGTCGATACGGTCTCGGGGTTGTAGTTAATCATGATGCTCTTGTAGCCAAGTTTGCGGGCCGTGGTGATGGCATTGACCGAACACCAGTCGAACTCCACAGAGGAACCGATGCGGTAGGCACCCGAACCGAGCACCACCACCGACTTCTCATGTGCATAGTAGTTCACATCGTAGCCCTCCACGGCGTAGGTCATGTAGAGGTAGTTGGTCAGGTCGGGATGCTCGCTGGCCACTGTGGGGATGCGCTTCACGGCGGGCAGGATGCCAAGTTTCTTGCGATAGGCGCGCACGGCCAGATTCTCCTTCTCCATGTTCTCGGCCTTGTCCTTCTTCACGAAGCGAGCAATCTGGAAGTCGCTGAAGCCCCACACCTTGGCCTGACGCATCACGTCGGCAGGGATGTCCTCGATGGCATTGTAGGTCTCCAACTTATGCTTATAATCAACAATGTTCTTCAGACGCTCGATGAACCACGGGTCAATCTTGGTGAGTTCATAGATGCGGTCAATCGAGTAGCCCTCTTCCAGTGCCTGAGCGATGGCAAAGATGCGCAGGTCGGTCGGGTTGGCAAGTTCCTCGTCCAGGTTGTCGAACCTCGTGTGGTCGTTGCCCACAAAGCCGTGCATGCCCTGGCCAATCATGCGGAGACCCTTCTGGATGAGTTCCTCGAAGGTGCGTCCGATGCTCATGATTTCGCCCACCGACTTCATGCTCGAACCAATCTTGCGGCTCACACCCACAAACTTCGTGAGGTCCCAGCGAGGAATCTTGCAGATGAGGTAGTCGAGGCTCGGAGCCACATAGGCAGAATTGGTTGTGCCCATCTCGCCAATCTGGTCGAGCGTGTAGCCCAAAGCAATCTTGGCAGCCACGAAGGCGAGCGGATAGCCCGTAGCCTTCGATGCCAAAGCAGAAGAACGGCTGAGACGCGCATTGATTTCGATGATGCGGTAGTCGTTGGTGAAAGCGTTGAATGCAAACTGGATGTTGCACTCGCCCACGATATTCAGATGGCGCACACACTTGATGGTGATGTCCTGCAGCATCTTCACCTGCTCCTCGGTGAGCGAGCAAGTGGGAGCCACCACAATCGACTCGCCCGTGTGGATGCCCAGCGGGTCGAAGTTCTCCATCGAGGCCACCGTGAAGCAGTGGTCGTTGGCGTCACGGATGCACTCGAACTCAATCT
>DEWO01000098.1:0-14929 GCA_002363695.1 Prevotella sp. UBA3208 | reverse complement strand
CACTCGAACTCAATCTCCTTCCAGCCCTTCAGACTTTCTTCGACCAGAATCTGGGGTGCAAAGGTAAAGGCCGACTCTGCCAGCTCGACGAAGGCTTTCTCGTCAGGGCAGATGCCTGAACCCAGACCTCCCAGGGCGTAGGCCGAGCGGATCATGATGGGGAAACCAATCTCGCGGGCAGCCTTCAAGGCGTCGTCCATGTTCTCAACAGCGTGAGAGACGGGGGTCTTGAGCTCAATCTCGTCGAGCTTCTTGACGAACAGGTCGCGGTCCTCCGTGTTCATGATGGCCTCGACGCTGGTGCCCAATACCTGGACGCCATACTCCTTGAGTACGCCCGTCTGGTAGAGCTCCGTACCACAGTTCAGTGCCGTCTGGCCGCCGAAGGCCAGCAGAATGCCGTCAGGACGCTCCTTCTTGATGATTTCCGTCACGAAGTAGGTGGTGACGGGCTGGAAGTACACCTTGTCGGCAATACCCTCCGAAGTCTGGATGGTGGCAATGTTGGGGTTTACTAACACCGAGGAGATGCCCTCCTCGCGCAAAGCCTTCAGCGCCTGCGAGCCAGAGTAGTCAAACTCGCCTGCCTGTCCGATTTTCAGGGCACCCGAACCTAATACGAGTACCTTTTTCAATTGTTTCTCCATATCGTAAGTGATTTTTATAGATTCGCATTCAACCTGCAAAAGTACGAAGAAAATAGGAGACGGCAAAGCAATGTGGTGCTTTTTTCGCATTTTTTCTATCTTTTTATTGCTAAAACGGATATTTATTCATACCTTTGCAAGCGAAAAGCAGTGTCACGGTCTGCCGCTGGCGCCCAGAAGGGGCACGAGAGGAAAGTCCGGGCAGCATAGGACGCTCCACTGGTGAAAGTGCCAGCAGCCGGTGACGGTTGGAGCCGGAAGAAGAAAACAACCGCCCGCAAGGGTAAGGGTGAGAAGGTGGGGTAAGAGCCCACCAGACGGCGGGTGACCGTCGTGCTGTTCCGTCTGGAGGCTGCAAGTTCGCGTATACCATCGGCTGAGGGTTGTCCGCCCGAATGTCGCAAGGCTACGATGGAGGGTAGAATGCTTGAGCCGTAGGGCAACCTGCGGAGTAGATAAATGGCAGACGCCTCGCAAGAGGTACAGAACCCGGCTTATAGGGGCAGTGCTTTTTTATATTATTAGTGCTGAGTGTGGCTTGGCAATGAGAGACTGGCAATGGAGGTACAACGGCTGATTCACTTTTTTACGACAGGTATCTGGCGGATATCGAGGGGCGATGTGTCGCCACTCAGATACCTTGTGGTGAAGGTCCTGAAGAAGATACTGCTGGCAGTACGCTTCTTTACAGCCAAACGTGTAATGACCAAGGCTTCGGCCCTGACATATTCGACGCTTCTGGCCATTGTGCCCATTCTGGCTGTAGTATTTGCTATAGCCCGCGGATTCGGATATAACAAATACATTGAGGTGTGGTTCCGCGACGCCCTGTCCTCACAACCTCAGGCTGCAGATATCATCATCGGCTTCGTAAACAGCTATCTGGTTCACACCAAGAGCGGTGTTTTCCTGGGTATCGGCTTGTTGTTCATGCTCTATACGGTGCTGATGCTGGTCAGCAACATAGAGGAAGCCTTCAACGAGGTGTGGCAGGTCAAGAAGTCACGCTCGGTGTTCCGTACGTTTACCGACTATCTGGCCATGTTTTTCGTCTTCCCCATCCTGATAGTCCTCTCGTCAGGTATAAGCATCTTCTTGGCGACGGTCGCCGACAGGATGCCCGACTTCTTGATGCTGGGGTCAGCCGTCCGCACGTTGATAGACTTGATACCATACGTATTGATGTCGCTGATGTTCATAGCGCTGTATATCTTCATGCCCAATACGAAAGTGAAACTCAGCAGTGTGGTCGTGCCGGGCATACTGGCCGGTATCGCCATGCAAGGGCTGCAGTTTGTGTATATCCATTCGCAGATATTCCTGTCCAGCTACAATGCCATCTATGGCTCGTTCGCAGCACTACCGCTGTTCATGCTGTGGATGCAGATTTCGTGGACCATTTGCCTGTTTGGTGCCGAGTTGTGCTATACGAACCAGAACCTGGACTACTATGACTACGATGCCAATGCGGGCGAGATATCACATCGCTACAGGCTGATGCTGTGTGCACTGCTGATGAGCCGCATCTGCAAGCGCTTTGCCGAGGGACGCAAGCCATATTCGGTACTGGAACTGAGAGAGGAGACTAAGATACCCATTCGCTTTGTCAACGATCTGCTGTATGAACTGATAGACGCCCACCTGCTGATAGAGGTGACCAGCGACGAAAAGGGAGAAGAGAGCCGTTTCATGCCTTCAGAGGATTTGGGCAATCTGACGCTGGGCACGATGGTAGACCGGCTGGAGGCTCGCGGGCGCTGGAAAATAGACCTGGATGTCAGCGAGCTGTTGTCGCAGGAATGGGGGAAAGCCATCGCTGCGCGAGGTGACTACTTGAGAGCAATGAGAGGCATCTGTCTACAGCATTTGTAAAAAAATTGACCGTTTTAAGATTTTTTTTGAAAAATTTTTCCACAGTATTAGAATTTTTTTGTATATTTGCAGGTGAAAATAATGTATAAGCCTTAATCATAAAACTATGGCGAAATATAACATTACAGAAAAAAAGGAAAAAGAGGCTGCTTATCGTAGTCTTGTCAGCCCTAAGTTGATGGATGAGATGAAGGAGAAAATCCTGAATATCATCGTCATGCAGAAGAAGTACAAGGACAAAGATTATTCCGCCAAGAAACTTGCAGAAGATCTGGGAACCAACACGCGTTACATCTCTGCAGTAGTCAACGTGCGTTTCCACATGAACTACACTTCTTTCGTCAACAAGTTCCGTATTGAGGAAGCCATGGCCATTCTCGTCGATCGCAGATACCAAGACCTGCGCATGGAAGAGGTGAGTGACATGGTGGGCTTTGCGAACAGACAGTCGTTCTATGCGTCGTTCTTCAAACTGTTGCACATGACTCCGCGCGAATACCGTATGCAGCAGTTGGAACAGCACCCGTCTGAAAAGGTAAAGAAATCGGGTAAAAAAGTTTTGAAGTAAGTGCACATGAATTATTCAGATAGTGACGTGCAACACTTCAATTATGTTGTAGAACGTTTTGCAGACTTACAATTGCTCAGATACCGACTTAACGGATTTGAGCAATTATCTTTGTTACAGAAACAGCTGATTTACTACCTGTCGAAGGCTACGCTCTACGGACGCGACATCACCTTCGACCAGTTCGGACGCTATAACCTGCGCATCCGTAAGACGCTGGAAACAATTTATACTGACTTGCGGATAGATCACCATACGGAAGACTTTCAGGCCATGGAGGTGTATCTGAAGCGTGTATGGTTCTCGAACGGCATCTATCACCACTATGGCTGTGACAAGTTTGAACCGGGCTTCAGTGAGGCTTGGTTGCGTGAAACCCTGCACCAGGTGGACGCCACACGGTTGCCTCTGCGTTCAGGAGAGACAGTCGGGCAGTTGTGCAACGAACTGATACCAGTCATCTTCGACCCGCAGGTTCTGCCCAAGCGCGTCAACAAAGCCGACGGGGAGGATTTGGTGACGACATCGGCTTGTAACTTCTATGACGGTGTCACCCAGCAGGAGGCTGAAGACTTCTATCAGCACCAGAAGGAGCAGGCAGGTAACGACTCGGCTCCCATATCGTATGGGCTGAACACCACACTGGTAAAACGCGACGGAGAGATAAAGGAAGAAGTCTGGTCGGCCCAGGGACGCTATGCCAATGCCATACGTCATATTGTCTACTGGCTGGAGCAAGCATGTAAGGTGGCCGAGAATGACCGACAGCGGCATATCATAGAATTGCTCATCGAGTACTATCAGACAGGCGACCTCCGTGTGTTTAACGACTACTGCATCGAGTGGGTAGGAGAGCACGAGGGACGTATTGACTTTGTCAACGGATTCATTGAGGTCTATGGTGACCCGCTGGGTATGAAAGGTTCGTGGGAGGGCATTGTGGAATATAAGGACTTGGAGGCTACCAAGCGCACACAGACCATCAGCCGTAATGCCCAGTGGTTTGAGGACCATTCGCCTGTTGACCCGCGTTTCCGTAAGCCACAAGTCAAAGGGGTGACAGCCAACGCCATCTGTGCCGCTATGCTGGGTGGTGACGAGTATCCGTCTACGGCTATAGGCATCAACCTGCCCAATGCGGACTGGATACGTTCGCAGCATGGTTCCAAGAGCATTACAATCTCCAATATTACCGATGCCTACAACAAGGCTGCACACGGGAACGGATTTAAAGAGGAGTTTGTGATAGACGACGAAACACGTGCGCTGATAGAAAAATACGGTGATTTGTGCGACGACTTGCATACAGACCTTCACGAGTGTCTGGGACATGGTAGCGGACAATTGCTGCCCGGCACTGATCCTGACGCACTGAAGGCTTACGGCAACACCATCGAGGAGGCTCGCGCAGACCTCTTCGGTCTCTACTATATTGCTGACCAGAAACTGATAGACTTGGGGTTAGTACCTGACGGAGAGGCTTATAAGTCGAATTACTATACCTACATCATGAATGGTCTGATGACCCAGCTCATCCGCATTGAACCCGGACGCCAAATAGAGGAGGCACACATGCGTAACAGGGCCCTGATAGCCCACTGGTGCTACGAGCAGGGGGATGTCATCCGATTAGAGCAGCGCGAGGGGAAAACCTATGTGCGCATCACTGACTATGAAGCCCTGCGTGGGCTGTTTGCCCGTCTGCTGGCAGAGATTCAGCGCATCAAGAGTGAAGGCGACTACGAGGCTGCCCGTCAACTGGTGGAACGGTATGCTGTCAAGGTAGATGTCCGACTTCATGCCGAGGTGCTGGAGCGTTACAAGAAATTGAATCTGGCACCATACAAAGGATTTCTCAATCCCCAGTTGCTCCCTGTCTATGACGAGCAGCACCAAATCTGCGACATACAACTGAACTATTCCGAAAGCTATGCACAGCAAATGTTGCGCTATAGTTCCGAATATGCCACCTTGATTTAGAGATTAAGAAATGGAGATGGATGTCAGGGAGAGAGTAAAGGAAATCAAGCAGTCGTTCCGCCAGATGATGGACGGTGCTGTAGCAAAGTCGATGCGCGACAAGGGTGTTGACTATAAGTTGAACTGGGGTGCCACGCTGCCTCGTCTGCGCGAGATGGCGGACGAGATGGGGAAAGACTACGACTTGGCAATTGCATTGTGGAAAGAGGACGTGCGTGAATGCAAGATTCTGGCTACGCTGTTGATGCCTGCTGACCAAATGCTGCCTGAGGTGTGCGATATCTGGATGGAGCAAATGCCCTCGCAGGAGATGGCTGAGCTGACGGCTTTCCACTTGTGGCAGTATCTGCCATACGCGCCAGAGAAGGCTTTTCGGTGGATAGCCAGCGAACGTGAGTACGACCAGTTGTGTGGCTTCCATGTACTGACCCGCCTGTTCATGAACCATCAGGAACCCAACGAACGCGGCATCAACGAATTTCTGGATCAGTCACTTTCTGCCCTCCAAGGACCCTTTATGTCTGTACGTAAAGCAGCCCTGCAGAGTGTGACAAGGTTCGCAGAACTGGGGCTGATGTACGAAAGAATGGCAAAAAGTGCACTTAAAAGCATCAATTTAGAACTTTTTTAAATTATTATTGCCGTATTCTGAAGAAAAAGTAGTAATTTTGTGCGGTTTTATACCATTTAACCACATAAAATGAAAGATAATGTAAAGTTAACGGTCAGGAATATCCTGTCCAACTATTTAGAGCAGAACACCCTGCGCAAGACTCCGGAGCGCTTTGCCATCTTGGATGCTGTCTACAGCATTGACGGGCACTTTACGCTGGACGAGCTGGGTGAAAAGTTAAACGACGAGGAGCGTTTTCCCGTCAGTAGAGCGACCTTGTACAACACGCTGAAACTCTTTATGGAGCTGCGATTGGTGATACGCCACCGCTTCCAGGGGTCGACAAAATACGAGGCGTGCTACGACAACAACAGCCACAGCCACCAGATATGTACGGTGTGTGGCAAGGTGACGGAATTTAAGTCGAAGAAAATTAACGATGCCATTGGGGCACTGCATCTGAGACGTTTCCGTAAAGATGGCTTCTCACTCTATGTCTACGGCATCTGCAGTTCCTGTCAGGCTCAGATGACCAGACAGGCGAGTAAGCGAAAACAGTCGAAAAGTTAATAATAACACATAAACAAATGAATCAAGGAAAAGTTGATGTCCTGCTGGGGCTTCAGTGGGGCGACGAAGGAAAAGGTAAGGTGGTCGATGTGCTGACCCCGCAGTATGATGTGGTAGCTCGCTTTCAGGGTGGACCGAATGCCGGTCACACATTGGAGTTCGAAGGACAGAAGTATGTGCTTCGTAGCATCCCTTCAGGTATTTTCCAGGGTGGCAAGGTGAACATCATCGGCAATGGCGTAGTGCTGGCACCGGACCTCTTCATGGAAGAAGCTATGGCGCTGGAAGCCAGTGGCCACGAGTTGAAGGAACGCTTGCACATCTCGAAGAAGGCTCACCTCATCATGCCTACACACCGCGTGCTGGATGCTGCCTACGAGGCCCAGAAGGGTAAGAACAAGGTGGGTACGACAGGCAAGGGAATCGGCCCGACGTATACCGACAAAATCAGTCGTAACGGTTTGCGTGTTGGCGATATCCTTGACGGATTCGAGGAGAAGTATGCCGCCCACAAAGCCCGTCATGAGGCCATCCTCAAGTCGTTAGGATTTGAATATAACATTGACGAGGTAGAGCAGAAGTGGCTCAAAGGCATTGACTACCTGCGTCAGTTCCATCTGGTAGATTCTGAGCACGAGATCAACAAGACTTTGCGTGCCGGCAAGAGTATTCTCTGTGAGGGTGCTCAGGGTACGATGCTCGACGTGGACTTCGGAAGCTATCCTTTCGTTACCTCCTCAAACACCATTTGTGCAGGAGCATGTACGGGCTTGGGCATCGGTCCCAACAAGATTGGTGAGGTGTACGGTATCATGAAGGCCTATTGCACACGTGTAGGTGCCGGTCCGTTCCCCACAGAACTGTTTGACGAGACAGGCAAGAAGATTCGTGACCTGGGGCATGAGTATGGTGCAGTAACCGGTCGTGAGCGCCGTTGCGGTTGGATTGACTTGGTAGCGCTGCGCTATAGCATCATGGTAAACGGTGTCACACAGCTCATCATGATGAAGAGCGACGTGCTGGACGGCTTTGACACTATCAAGGCCTGCACATCATATAAGGTGAACGGCGTAGAGACACGCGATTTCCCCTATGATATTGAGAAGGGTATTGAGCCTGTCTATCAGGAATTGCCCGGTTGGAAGACTGATATGACACAGTTCACCAGCGAAGAACAGTTCCCGAAGCAGTTCAGCGACTACATCAAGTTCCTGGAGAAGGAACTCGAGACTCCTATTAAGATTATCAGCATTGGTCCCGACCGTGCACAAACCATTGTTCGCAAGTAAATGGCACAGAAACCCAGTATTCCCAAAGGAACACGCGACTTCGGCCCTATAGAGATGGCCAAGCGCAACTATATTTTCAACACCATCCGTGAGGTGTATGCGCTCTATGGATTCCAGCAGATTGAAACGCCGGCCATGGAGACCCTGCAGACACTGATGGGCAAGTATGGCGAAGAGGGTGACAAACTGCTCTTCAAAGTATTGAACTCGGGCGACTTCCTGTCTAAAACTACTGACGAGGAACTGCAGGAACGTAACTCCCTGCATCTGGCTGCCAAGCTGTGTGAAAAGGGTTTACGCTATGACTTGACAGTGCCCTTCGCCCGCTATGTGGTCATGCACCGTGAAGAACTGCAGCTGCCCTTCAAACGCTATCAGATTCAGCCCGTATGGCGTGCCGACCGTCCGCAGAAAGGACGCTATCGCGAGTTCTATCAGTGTGATGCTGATGTGGTAGGCTCTGACTCCTTGCTCAACGAGGTGGAACTGATGCAGATTGTCGATACCGTCTTCTCGCGTTTCGGAATATGTGTTCAGATTAAGATGAACAATCGTAAGATTCTGTCTGGCATTGCAGAGGTTATAGGCGCGGCAGACAAGATTGTGGATATTACTGTTGCTATTGACAAACTGGACAAGATTGGCATTGACAACGTGAACGCAGAACTGCGCGAGGACGGACTGTCGGAAGAGCAGATTGCAAAGTTGCAACCCATCATCATGCTCAGCGGTACGAACGACGAGAAACTGGCCACCATTGCCGAAGTGCTGAAAGACAGCGAGACAGGTCTGAAAGGCGTAGAGGAAATCCGCTTTATTCTGAACGTGCTGAAGACAACCGGTTTGAAAAATGAGATTCAGCTCGACCTCACACTGGCTCGTGGCCTCAACTACTATACGGGGGCCATCTTTGAAGTGAAGGCACTGGATGTGCAGATTGGATCTATTACCGGCGGTGGACGTTACGACAACTTGACTGGTATCTTCGGTATGCCAGGTCTCTCGGGCGTCGGTATCTCGTTTGGTGCCGACCGCATCTACGACGTCCTCAACCAACTCGACCTCTATCCAAAAGACTCAGTCACCGCTACGCAGGTGCTGTTCATCAACTTTGGTGATCAGGAGACTGCTTACTGCCTGCCCATAATAAATAATGTTCGCGCGCAAGGCATTCGTGCCGAGATTTTCCCAGATGCTGCCAAGATGAAGAAGCAGATGGCCTATGCCAATGCCAAGCAGATTCCCTTTGTGGCACTGGCTGGCGAAAATGAAATCAAGGAAGGCAAACTGACACTGAAGAATATGGCAACGGGTGAGCAGCAGATGTTGGCACCAGAGGAAGTCATAGAGAAATTGAGAAATTAGGAGATTGTAATATGAAGAAATTCTTGCTTGCCGCTTTGGCTGTCTTTGTGCTGACGTCAATGACTCAGGAGAAAGTGACCACCGTCTTTGTCATCGGTGACTCTACTGCAGCTAAGAAGGACTTGTCTACCGGTTCACCTGAACGAGGGTGGGGTATGGCCTTACAGTGCTACTTTGACGAGCACTTCATCCGTGTCGACAATCATGCCGTCAACGGACGTTCCTCGCTGTCCTTCATCAACGAAGGGCGCTGGGAGAAGGTCCGCTCACTCATCAAGCCTGGCGACTATGTCATCATCCAGTTCGGCCACAACGACGAGAAGCCTAAAGCTGACCGTCATACTGACCCGGGTTCAACGTTTGACTACAACCTGGCCAAGTTTGTTCGTGAAACACGCGAGCAGGGTGGCATTCCCGTGCTGATGAATCCTGTGGTACGCCGCAACTTTGCTGTGAAGGCGGCCAAGAATGATGATGACGAGGCACTGCGCAACACCACTTTCAAGGATGCTCCCAAACAGGTAGAGGGTGACTCGCTGGTTGACACCCACGGATTGTACAGAGTTGCGCCACGTGACGTTGCACAGCGTATGAATTGTCATTTCGTTGATGCCAATCAGATTACTGCCGAGTTGGAGCAGTCGCTGGGTGTAGAAGGCTCCAAGAAACTCCATATGTGGTACAAGCCTGGTGAGCATCCGGCACTTCCCAAAGGCCGCCAGGACAATACGCACTACAACATCTGGGGTGCCCATCAGGTGGCCAGCCGACTGGCTGATGCTCTGTGCAAGGAGATTCCTTTGCTGCAGAAGTATCGCACCAACGACAACCCTTGCAAAATGGAAAAAAACTAAATAGTGCATCTGTCGACAATAAATCCTGCAAAACATTTGCGGGATTTATTTTTTCTCCGTATCTTTGCGAAAAGAATTCATTTTACTAACTAAACAAATACTTTTGAGACTATGAAGAAGAAATTTATTTGCGCCGTTTGTGGATATATCTACGAAGGCGATGCTGCTCCCGAGAAGTGCCCCATCTGTAAGGCTCCTGCCTCCAAGTTCTCTGAACTGAAAGACGATGCCGACATGACCTACGCTACTGTTCACAAGATTGGTGACGGCAAGCCCGAGGGTGTGTCAGAGGAAATGATTCAGGACCTGCGCAACCACTTCAACGGTGAGTGTGGCGAGGTTGGCATGTATCTGGCAATGGCTCGTCAGGCTGACCGCGAGGGTTATCCTGAGATTGCCGAGGCTTTCAAGCGCTACGCCTTCGAGGAGGCAGACCACGCCAGCCGTTTTGCTGAGTTGCTGGGCGAGTGTGTGTGGGACACCAAGACCAACCTGGAGAAGCGTGCAGCAGCCGAAGCTGGTGCCTGCGAGGATAAGTTCCGCATTGCCAAGAATGCCAAGGCAGCCGGTTTTGACGCCATTCACGACACCGTTCACGAAATGGCCAAGGACGAAGCTCGTCACGGTGCAGGTTTCGCAGGACTGCTGAAGCGCTACTTCGGCAAGTAAAAAGGTAAAAAAGTAAAATCCTGAAGGGTGGAACAGCCTCAGAGGCAATAAACCCGCAAAAAAGTCGTTTTATCTATTGTATGGTAAGACGACTTTTCTTTTTTACGCTTTTGGTTGCTGCCCTGCTGACAGCATGTACGGACAACGACTCCTTCTCGGCATCGTCGGGTAACCGATTGACATTTGAGGAAGACACCATTCGTTTCGATACCCTGTTCAGTACGGTACCCTCGTCCACCAGAACCCTGTGGATTCATAACAATTCGTCAGACGGTATCCGCATTCAGACAGCGCGTCTGGAGCGTGGTACGCAGTCGGGCTATCGTGTCAATATTGACGGAACATACCTCAATCCTGTGGCTACAGGCTTTGAGGTGCGCAAGGGGGACAGCATCCTTGTCTTTGTCGAGGTGACTACCCATGAGAATCATTCTCAGGATCCTCAGTTGGTAGAGGACAACCTGCTGCTGACGCTTGAGAGTGGGGTAGAACAGCGCATCAACCTGCGCACCTATAGCTGGGATGCACTGAAGGTCACCAATCTTGACATCCTACGCGATACTGTCATAGAATCCTCTAAGCCCATCATCTTCTATGGCGGCGGCATTACCGTTGAGGAAAATGCAACGCTGACCCTGCGCAATACCGATCTCTATTTCCACGATGGAGCCGGAATCTTGGTCGCCGGAAGGCTGATGGCCGACAACTGTCTCTTTCGTGGTGATCGTCTTGACCATATGTTCGACTATCTTCCATACGACCGCATTCCCTCCCAGTGGGACGGCATTACCATTTGCTCGTCCTCTGAGTACAATGAACTGACTAATTGCGAGATCCGCAATGCCATCGATGCTGTCCAATGTGACAGCACTGAGCTTTCGCTTGTCCGTACGGCCATATACAACAGTGGCGGCGTGGGAGTGATGGCTCACGATAGCGAGGTGACGCTTAGCTACTGTTTGGTGGCCAATACTGCAGGCGACTGCCTTTCCTTCGAAGGCTGTCAGGCAGCAGTAGACCACTGTACGCTGGCACAATTCTTTCCGTTCTCTGCCAATCGGGGTGCTGCTTTAAGTTTCATGGGCTCTGAACAGCCTATGATGCTGTTGTGTACCAACACCCTTGTGACTGGCTACGATGCTGATGTCGTCATGGGCCAGCAACATCAGGAGGAAGAACCCGTTTGCGACTACTATTTTGCTGACTGCCTGCTGCGCACTGACAGCATTGATGACGCGGATCGTTTCCAGCGCATCATCTGGGAGACGCCTAAAGATACCTTGCAAGGCAAGCAGCACTTCGAGACGATTGACGAGGACAATTTCATTTACAACTTCAACATTGTCGAGAAGTCACCTGCCTTCAGTCGTAACATTGGGTGTATTCCTTTTATCGCCTACGGAACTCGGCGCAGGTGATGGCGGTAGCAATAGCCACGTTCAGACTCTCTGCCGTTTCGCTGTCTTGATGGTAGTTGGGTATCAGTAGCCGATGAGTGACGAGTTCACGGATGGCTGGCGAAATACCATTCCCCTCATTACCCATCACGATGATGCCGTTCTTGGTCAGCGGCTGCTCATAGATGTTTTGTCCGTCCAGCAACGTTCCGTATACAGGACACTGGGCCTGCTGTATCAGTTCCTGCAGATTACCGTATTCTATTCGCACATGCGCCAGGCTGCCCATCGTGGCCTGTACCACCTTGGGATTATAGACGTCAGCACTATCCAGTGAGCAGTAGATGATGCCAATGCCAAACCAGTCGGCTATGCGGATGATGGTACCCATATTTCCCGGGTCCTGCACACCGTCCAACGCAAGAACCAGTTCTGAGTCATAAGGCTTGGCGACATTGTTTCTTTCTTCCGGTATCTCCAGCACAGCCAATACCTCCTGTGGATGTTGCAGGAAACTGATTCTGCGCAGTTCGTCTTCCGTCACGTTCTGCACCTCGTAGCGTCTGCCGCCGGCCTCTATCTGATGTCCGGTAGAGAAGATGGAGTGGGGGGTATACCCGCCTCGCAACAGGTCGCCAACCACCTTAGGTCCTTCGGCCACAAACAGGTTTTCACGCTTGCGGTTTTTCTTCAGCTCCAGCGAGCGGACGAGTTTCATTTGGTTCTTGGATATCATATTTTTTACATTTTTGTAATCTTTGAGCGCAAAGTTACGAAAATTATTCGTAATTTTGCACGAAAATGCGCATCAAGTTCATTATACCACTAATAGCCGTCCTGTTATTGGCAGCCTGTTCAGAGACGAAATTCGTCGCTGAGGGGCACTATTTGCTGGACCGTATAAAGGTTGTTACCGACAGTGCCCGGCGCGATGTGGTACCTGCTGACTTGAAGGCTTTTGTGCGCCAAAGGGGTAATTCCCGTTGGTTCTCGGCTCTGAAGATTCCCCTCTATACCTATTCGCTGTCTGGCCGCGACACCACTCGGTGGATTAACCGCACGCTGCGCTCCATTGGTGAGGCTCCGGTACTCTATGACTCTTTGCAGACAAGCCTGTCCATGCTTAGCATCAACCAGCAGTTGCAGAACAAGGGTTATTTACGCTCTTCGGTCAGCGTCTACAACGACATCAGGGGTAAGAAGATACGTACCATCTACCTGCTCCGTCCAGGGCCGTCATTCTATCTGCGACACGTGGACTATGACATCCAGGATACAGCCATTGCCCGCCTGCTCTGCATGGATGACACGCAGAATCGCGGGCTTCATGCCGGCATGAAGTTCAATGTTGACAACCTCGAGGCAGAGCGTAAACGCATCACCCAGACGTTGACCAATCAGGGCTATTACCGTTTCAACAAGGACTTTATCTCCTTCCGTGCCGACTCGGTGCCTGGCACTACCGATATAGACCTTACGCTGGTACTCCATCGCTATCGTAACGGGCAAATCGCGGATGTGCCCCACCAGCAGTACACCATCAATCAGGTGCGCTTCCATAGCGGCAATCGTGAAGACACCGATACGCTGATTCATCTCAGGCCAAGTGTGCTGAATGCCAATACCTTTATTCGCCAGGGCGAGCTGTATTCATCGAGCAACATGCAGAACACCTACAACCATTTTGGCCGTCTGGGAGCCGTGCGCTATACGAACATCTCCCTGCGAGAACATCCTGACTCAGCCCTGCTTGACTGCGATATTACCATCAGCACCAACAAGCCCTCCACCATCTCCTTCCAACCCGAAGGCACCAATACGGCAGGCGACCTTGGTGCAGCAGCGTCGCTGACCTATCAGAATCGCAACCTGTTCCGTGGTTCTGAGTCGCTGAGCATTGAGCTTCGTGGTGCTTTCGAAGCCATCCGCGGACTCGAAGGATATTCCAATTCCAATTTCCTGGAATATAGTCTGCAGACGAAACTCTCCTTCCCGCGCTTTATTGCGCCCTTCCTGTCACAGTCCTTCCGCCAGCGCATCATTGCCAACAGCGAGGTGTCGCTGCTCTATGACTTGCAGAACCGTCCCGAGTTCCTGCGGCGTGTGTTCTCTGTAGATTGGCGTTATAAGTGGAACGACCCCAGCCGGCATGACCGCTATCAGCTCGATCTGCTTGCCCTGAACTTCATCACCATGCCTTGGGTCAGCGAAAAGTTTAAAGATGAATATTTATCAGGAACCGGCATCCGTAACGCACTGTTGGTCTTCAACTATCAGGACCTGTTCATCATGCGTACCGGTCTTCGCTGGACCTATAATAATGGTATCTATGCCATTAAGACCAATTTCGAGACCGGCGGTAACCTGCTGAGCCTGCTGGGCAGTGCCTTTGACTTCAAGAAGAACGATGACGGTGAGCGGACATTCCTCAATGTGGCTTTCGCACAGTTTGTCAGGGGCGATTTTGATTTTACGCGTAATTTCCAACTGGACTACCGCAACCAGCTCGTCTTCCACTTTGGCCTGGGTCTGGCTTATCCTTATGGCAATTCTACCTTGCTGCCGTTCGAGAAGACCTACTTCACGGGTGGTGCCAACAGCTTACGCGGATGGAGCGTACGAAGCTTGGGGCCTGGCGGATTCGACAGTGGAGGCGAAGGATACAATTTCTTGATTCATACGGGTGAAATGAAACTCGACGTCAATCTGGAATATCGTGCTCATCTGTTCTGGAAACTCGGTGGTGCCCTGTTTGTGGACGCCGGCAACATCTGGAACCTACGCGACCATGAAGAACAGCCCGGTGGACAGTTCCGCCTGAAAGATTTCTGGAAGCAGCTGGCTGTCAGCTACGGACTGGGCTTCCGGTTCAATTTCGATTTCTTTATCCTCCGTTTCGATATGGGTATGAAAGCGGTCAATCCTGTCTACGAGAACAGCCGTGAGCACTTCCCCATCGTCTATCCTAAGCTCAGTCGCGACTTTGCTTTTCACTTCGCGGTAGGCCTTCCATTCTGACCTGCCAGCCGTTGGCACGCTTCACCACCGTCACTTCGAACACACCCTCCGCTTCCTGGCGGGATGCTTCACCCAGTGCCGTCGGGC